>DATGUX010000160.1:0-5314 GCA_035300985.1 Fodinibius sp. | reverse complement strand
GTAGTCAGTAAGTTTTTCCCGGCTGTAGGCCACCATCTGATCCGACAAATCGATTGCTTCAATTACCCTCTGGGGATATAGTTCTGCCAGTCCTTTAGTGACAAATCCGGTTCCGCATCCCAGTTCCGCAATAGGACCGGATGGGATGATATCTCTCCAGGGCTGCAGAGAGGCCATCAGCCTGTTAGCGGCCTCCATTCGCAACTCGGCATGCTGGTCATAATAAGGGGCTGCAGACCCAAATTTTGCGGCTATCTCTTTTTTATAGCTAACAGGATCACTGATCGATTTCTCTTGCATAATCTGACTACAATTTACCGGTTACTGAGCGCTATTGATTCGAAGTACGGCTGCTCTGCCATGTAGAATCACTCTGGAAGGTACGCAACATAACGCGGAACTGACGAACAAATCTGCGTTTATCATATTCGGGGGCAAACTGCAAAAACTCCAGCATAAATAGTCGGTTAGCTTCTTCATCGTAGACGGTAAAGTTCACAAAGGGTCCGCCCATGGCATCATGAGTCATGCGCCAGGTTCCACGTGTCTCGTAAGTCAGATCATCGTTCATCTTAAAGATACTGGTCTCCACAGGTCGCCGATATTCAGTAGTAATATAGGAACTGTCGCGGGTGCCGCGGACCCATTTTCTCATCAATGAGTCGCGCCTTGCATTAATCCAGTCATTGTCGAGATAAGAGATATCACGCACATCATTTTTCCACCACACCCAAAACCAACGGCTGTTTTCGGGTAATAGGCGGTTCATTCGCATGAAGTGTACCTTCTCCCCTTCGCTGGTATAAACAGTATCTAAAATAGTATTCCAATCGTGCTGGATGCGTATCTTCCAGCCGTGGTTTTTCCAAAGACTATCCTCCACCGCCAGCTGTTCACCCCGGTCATAAATTTCCTCCTTCCACCGCTCAAACTCTTTCTCCATCAATCGATCAACCAGTGTGGTTTCAGAATTATTGATCTGTTTGGCCAGTGCTGAATCATTTGGAGCCGTCAAGACAACAGACCACTGATCCTGATACCATTTATTATTGAGGGGAAAAGCAAAAGACTCCCCATTTTGTACCTGTTCTTCAACCTGATCGCTGAGTAAGCTTCTAACCAAACTCGCTGTATTCGTGCTGTCGTTAATGGGAGCCGCAATGATAATATTTTTGAACTTCTTGAGACGATCCCACTGATTTTTACTTTTAAAATCTCTAAAGCGTAAATCAAATCTCGGCTCGGGGCCCGGCAAGGTAAGCATACTTTTGCCATAGGTATTGCGGATGGCTTTGGCCGTAGCGCTCTCCCACTGTGTTGAATCCATGACAACGACCACTTCTCCAAAACCACCGGATGCTTTCGGTCGATAATCGCCCTCGCAGCCTACCCACACGAGGGCAATCAGGGCAAATAAACTAAACTTTAGTAAAGATTTCATAATCAATCGGGCCTGTTAAAATATTAAGTCTAACCATACTTTAACGATTCTGCAAAATCAAAAGTCTGTTTCATCCAGTCTTTATTCGGATAATGCTGCCGTATGGTATTAATTAACGCACTCCCAACAATAAAGCCATCCATATCGGCGGCAGTACGCCGGGCATCTTCATGCGACTTAATACCAAAACCCACCATTTTTGGATTGCGGGTTATATTTTTCTTTACACGGCTGATAAATCGCTGCACCGAGCGGGCTACTTCATCGCCGTCGCGCGCGCCGGTAACCCCCGTTACGGAAACGCAATATACAAAACCCTGCGACTGTTCATCAATCTTTTGCATCCGTTCGTCCGAGGTATTCGGTGCAACCAGATACACCTGTGCCAATCCATTTTGTTGCACATGATGTTTGAGTATCCCCGACTCTTCAATCGGAATATCCGGGATAATAAGCCCATCTATCCCCGCTTCAGCCGCATCCTTACAAAAGGATTCAATACCATATTTTAAGATTGGGTTCATATAGCCCATAAGCAAAATAGGCAGCTCTGAAGATGCTCGTATCTTTTTTACCATATCAAAGATTTTGGAGATCGTCGTACCCTGTTCAAGCGCCACATTGCTTGAATACTGGATGGTCGGTCCATCGGCCAGTGGATCGCTAAATGGCACGCCCAGCTCAATAAAGTCAGCACCGTGCTCCTCTAATCCCAGTACCAGATCAACCGTCGCATCCAAGTCAGGGTAGCCGGCCGTCAGGAACAGGCTCATCAGTTTGGCAGAATCATTACGGCTTTTAAACAGCCGGGTCAGTCGATTATTTATTTTGTTCATTGCAGATCTCTATAAATTGTTTGTAATGGTAGTCATATCTTTATCACCGCGGCCGGAGCAATTTAGCACCACAATTTCGCCCGGTGCTGTTTGAGGCATCAGCTCATCTAAATAAGCCACGGCATGAGCCGTTTCCAGTGCGGGAATAATACCCTCCTGTTCGGAAAGCAACTTTACTCCATCCATTGCCTGTTCGTCGGTAATGGCTGCATAATGCACGCGCCCCGAATCGCGCAAATAGGCATGTTCGGGTCCAATGCCGGGATAGTCAAGGCCTGCGCTGATAGAGTGTGCCAGCTCAACCTGCCCTCCCTCATCCTGCAGTAAGTAGCTGAGCGTGCCATGCAGGATGCCCTTTTCTCCTTTGGTTAAGGTAGCCGCTGTTTTATGGGTATCAACGCCCAGACCGGCCGCCTCCAGACCGTACATCCGCACAGACTCCTCATCTATGAAGGGATAAAAAAGGCCAATGGCATTTGATCCTCCACCCACACAGGCCACCAGATAGTCAGGCAGGGCGCCTTCTTTTGCCCGTAGCTGCCGGCGGGTTTCGTCACCAATCACGCGTTGAAAGTTGCGCACCATCTGCGGATAAGGATGCGGGCCCACTACCGACCCAATGATATAAAAAGTGTCCTCCACATTGGTTACCCAGTCGCGGATAGCTTCATTGGTCGCATCTTTAAGCGTCTGTGAGCCGCTCTTCACCGATCGCACCTCCGCGCCCAGCAGCCGCATACGCTCTACGTTCAGCTGCTGTCGTTTCATATCCTCGGCTCCCATATAGACAATACAGTTGAGGCCAAATTTAGCACAGGCTGTGGCCGTAGCAACACCATGCTGACCGGCTCCGGTTTCTGCAATGATGCGATCTTTCCCCATCCGCATTGCCAGTAAAATCTGGCCTAATGCATTATTAATTTTATGAGCTCCGGTATGGCACAGATCTTCGCGTTTAAGATAGATCTTGGCCTTACCATAATGATCAGTCAGCCGGTCAGCGAAGGTCAGCTTCGTTGGCCGGCCAACATATTCTTTTAGCAAGCCTCCGAGCTGATCACGGAAGCTTTTGTCCTGCCAGGCTTCTTGAAAAGCTTTATCCAGTTCTTCAATAGCGGGAATTAGAATCTCGGGGACAAACTTACCGCCAAAGTTGCCATAATATCCATTTTCCGAAGGTAACATATATGCCATCTTAATATCTGTTTTAAAAGGAATCTCGATCCACAACCGGTGGAAATATTATTTTATAATGTCTAAATCATAACTTATTGGTCGCCTGTTTCTCCCAAATGTCACGCATTTTATCCATCAGGCGCTCTACTTTATCAAAATCTTTGATACCCGGTTCTGCTTCCAGTCCACTGGACATATCAATACCATAGGACTGCACCGAGCGGCAGGCTGACTGCACATTATCGGGTGTCAAGCCGCCGGAAAGGAAAAACGGGATATCCGGTGTCAACTTGTCCAGCAGCTTCCAGTCGAAGCTTTGTCCGGTACCGCCCCATTGGTCTTCCGTTTTTGTATCAAAAAGAAGAAAGTCTGCCACTTCCTGATAGGCATCGATGCCTTTTACCAGCTCCTCGGGCGTGCTCTCATCATTGATATGAATCACTTTGATGACCGGCTTCTCAATAAGCTGGCAATACTCCGGATTTTCGTTGCCGTGCAGCTGCACATAGTCGATTCCCGTCTGACGAGCAACAGCATTTACATCATCCAGCGGCTGATTTACAAATACGCCCACACACTCCGGGCCTTGAATCCAGTTAATGATGGCCCCTGCTTTAGCAGGCGTAATATGACGAGGACTTTCCTCATAAAAGATAAAGCCCAGATAATGCGCCAGTGCTCCCGATACAAAGCGGGCATCCTCCAGAGAAGTTAATCCGCAAACTTTCAGCTTCGTCTGTTCAGCAGTCCTCTTCATCATTGATTATTCCTGGTTAGCTATTAATTCCTGTGTTTTGATTCTCATTTGGCGCACTGCTTCACCGGGATCAGGCTGACGCATAAAATATTCACCAATCAGGGCAGCATCAATATGCTGCTCATAAAGGTATTGAAGATCCTCGGGAGCATGCAATCCGCTTTCGGAAACTAAAACCGTTTCCTCCGGTGCCTGGTGGAGCAGTTCCACCCCATGGTGCAAATCAACTTCAAAGGTATGCAGGTCACGGTTATTGGCCCCCAGTACTTCCACCTGATCAAAAATAACATTCTTAAGATCATTCTGCGAGTAACATTCTACCAGCGCTTGTACCTTAAACTCACGGCAGGCATGCAGCAGTTCACTTAGCTGCTCTCCTTCGGTGATGGTTGCAATGAGCAGCACCGCATCTGCCCCAAATGCCTTAGCCTCTTTTACCTGATAGGGATCTATAATAAAATCCTTGCGTAACATGGGAATAGAGACCGCTTTTGAAGCATATTCTAAATATTTTAAATCGCCCTGAAAAGCCGGCCGGTCAGTAAGTACCGAAATGGCTGCGGCCCCGCCTTCCTCATATTGTCGGGCAATCTTTTGGGGATCGAAATCCGGACGGATAAGCCCCTTTGAGGGAGAAGCTTTCTTTACCTCGGCAATAATTGAAACCTCATCATCCGATTGCAACGCTTCCTTAAAAGGCCGAGAGGGTTGCTCATAAAGCTCAAAAGATTCAAATTCTTTAAACGCTATTTCACTTTTCCGCTTTTGTAGATCACGAACCGTCTGCTCTACTATTTCATCTAAAATTGTAGCCATGAATACTTAATTAACCTCCATAATATCGTTGGTAGCTTCGCTCATGCGATTAAGAACGCTAAGGGCTGCCCCCGAGTCTATGCTTTCAACAGCCATTTGCTTTGCCTGCTGCAGTGAATCGGCCTTTCCTGATACGTGGATACCGAATGTAGCATTCAAAAGCACAATAGCACGATGGGCAGGTTCTCCTTTTCCCTCGAGCACGGATCGGATGATATTGGCATTATAAAAACGATCACCGCCCTGCAGATCCTGCAGGCTGACCGGCTCAAAGCCCAAAGTGGAAGC
>DATGUX010000159.1:0-26238 GCA_035300985.1 Fodinibius sp. | reverse complement strand
AATGTTCTGGCCATCCGTCAAAAAAAAGTTTTCCTGGCAATTTAAGGTTGCCGGTCTGTTCCTGATACTTCTGGCACTCTCATCCTGCTCTAAAGCACTGGCTCTTCCCTCATCCGAAGGCATGGCAGTAGCAACTGTATTTCTTCAGCAAGAGCTTCCCGAAGCAGCTTCGGCTGACAGCATAACGGTCAAAGGTACCGTAACGGCCGAAAGTGACAGCATGCCTCTTCCAGGCGTTTCTGTTCTTGTCAAAGGAACTAAAACCGGGACCACCACCGATGAAAACGGAACCTTCTCTCTATCTCTGACCGGTGAGAGCCAAACGCTGGTTTTCTCTTTTGTCGGCTATCAGAAAAAAGAAGTACCTATAAATGGACGGACCACCCTTAATGTCATGCTCCGGGAAGAGGTAGTGGAAATGGATGATATTGTCGTCGTGGGATATGGCAGCCAGCGCCGGCAGGATCTGACGGGGTCCATCTCCTCCATTTCGGCCACGGAAATTCAAAACAAATCCATTACCTCCGCCGAACAAGCCCTGCAGGGACAAGTAGCCGGTGTGCAGGTAATAAAAAATTCAGGAGCTCCCGGCGGCGGTTCCACCGTGCGTATAAGAGGGACGAACTCCATCCGCGCCGGCAATAATCCGCTCTATGTAGTTGACGGCCTGCCCATGGGCGGAGGCTCCTCGCCCACGCAAAGTCCTCTTGCCATGATTAATCCACAGGATATTGTTTCTATTGAGGTGCTGAAAGATGCCTCAGCTACGGCTATCTATGGCGCCCGCGGCGCTAACGGGGTCGTACTTATTACAACCCGGCAGGGGCGCTCCGGCGATACCCAGGTTAATTTTGAGGCCACTTATGGCATCAATAAGATTCGCAATAAGTTAGATCTGCTCAATACCGAACAGTACATTAATCTGGCCAACGAAGCAGCCGCTAATAATGATGAATCCGCTGTTTTTGAGAAGTCAGCAGATGGATATCCCGATACCGACTGGCAGGATGAGGTCTTCCGTTCAGCTCCCCGACAGAATTACCAGCTCTCCGTTTCGGGCGGCAGCGAAGATACCCGTTATAGTTTATCGGCCAACTTTCTAAACGAAGAAGGTATCTTAATAGGCTCGGGATATCAGCGGGGAAGCTTCCGCATCAACTTTGACAAGACCATAGGTGATAAGTTTACGATTGGAAACAATCTGATTGTAAGTAAGGCGCGTTACGACATCGTTGAAACCGGTGGGCGCGGCCTTTCAGGCATTGTCAACGGTGTTCTTCAAATTCCCTCCGTTGTGCCTGTAAAAGATGAAAATGGAAACTATGTCTTCCAAACGGAAAATACGATAGAGCGGGCCAATCCGGTGGCATCGGCCCTTGAAAAGACCAATACCAACGATCGTTTTAAAGGCGTAGGCAATATTTTTGCTACCTATATGCTGGCCGAAGGACTGGAAGCCCGGGTAAGTATCGGGGGAAATTTAAGCTATAACAAACGTAACTTCTATGCCCCCAAAACCACGCTTCAGGGCCGCCAAAACGGTAGTTTGGCTTCAGTCTCAACCGAGCAGCAGTTCCGCTGGACCAATGATAATACAATCACCTATAATAAGGAGTTTTTAGACAAGCATGAGCTGACCATCCTGGGCGGCTTTACCCTGGAACACCAAAGCGGCGAAAGCTTACGCGGTGAATCTTCCGGTTTTATTACCGATGCCTTCAAATATAACAATCTTAACGCGGGCGAATTCCCCAACAACCCTGGCTCCGGCTCGGGCACTTCCTCTCTGGCTTCCTATTTGGGTAGAATTAACTATAACTTTGATGACCGCTATCTGATTACCCTTAGCGGCCGTGCTGACGGCTCCTCCCGCTTTGGAAGCGGAAACAAATATGGCTTCTTCCCCTCCGGTGCTTTTGCCTGGCGCGTTAGTGAAGAAGCTTTTATGGAAAAGCAAGATCTGTTCAGCGATCTCAAGCTTCGCTTCAGTTACGGCATTACCGGTAATCAGGAAATTGGCAACTATGCCTCCCTGGCCCAGCTTGGCAACTCGCAAGTTACCTTTGGCAACCGTATTGCCGTTGGCATCAATCCCGCCAGCCTGGGTAACGAAAATCTGCAATGGGAAAAAACAACGCAATACAATGCCGGCATCAATATTGGTCTGCTCAACGACCGAATCAGTCTGACTGCCGATGCCTATTATAAAAAAACAACTGACCTGCTGCTGACCCGGAGAGTGCCACGTTACACCGGTTACTCACAATATCTGGATAATATCGGAAGCACCGAAAATCAGGGGTTCGAGCTTGCCCTGAATTCTCAGAATATATCAACCGAAAATTTTTCATGGAGCAGCTCACTGAATTTTTCTACGAACCGCAATAATGTGCTGAAGCTTTCCGATGGCGAACCGCTCTTGGTGGGTACGCCGATATCTTATGCCAGCGGGCAAAGTTTTCGCATCATTAAGGAAGGCGAATCGCTGGGCGTCTTTTACGGCTTCAAATATGGCGGTGTTTATCAGGACCAGCAGCAAATTGATAACTCAGCCGCAGCTCCTGATGACGCGCAGCCGGGCGATCCCTATTTGGTTGATATCAGCGGTCCCGAAGGCAAGCCTGACGGTGAAATTGACGGTAATGACCGAACCATTCTGGGCAATGCTTTTCCCGATTACACTTTTGGCTTTACCAACAACTTTTACTTCAAAGGCTTTGACCTTAACATCTTCATACAGGGTTCTTACGGCAATGATGTGCTTAATATGAATACGCTGCGACTGGAAAGCGTCCGTGGCTATACCAACCAAACGGCCGATGTCTTAAACCGCTGGACGCCCACTAATCGAACGACCGATATTCCTCGTGCCGACCGCAGCAGAACCAGCGCCGGGCAAACGGCCATGCGATCGATCTCCACCCGCCTCATTGAGGACGGATCTTATCTGCGCCTTAAAAATATCACGCTCGGCTATACGCTTCCTGTAAACTGGGTACAGAGCTTTGGAGCTCAAAGCGTCCGGTTATATATAAGCGGAAAAAACCTGATTACCCTTACCAACTACAGCGGTTACGATCCGGAAGTAAGCGCCTACAATAACTTGGGCAATTTGGGTGCTGACTACGGCACCTATCCCAAAGCAAAGACCTACTTAATGGGCATCAAGCTTGGATTTTAATCTACCATTTTGGCAATTATGTTAAACAAATATTCTACTTCTACCACTATAATTTTCAGCGCCCTGTTACTGTGCTCAATGCTATTAACGGGCTGTATGGATGAGTTTTTAAGTCCGGAGCCGGAAGGTTCGCTTGCACCTGAAAATTTTTATGAAAGCAAAGAAGATGCCGTAGCGGCCATTTACAGCGTATATGAACGCTTAGGCACCAAAGATCTATATAATAACGACGGCATCCTGTATATCCTGGCAAACACCTCTGACGAAGCCCGTCCTTTTGGAGCTGATGCTGAGCGGGTAGCGCTCAACGATTTTACTTACACCCAGCTTAACTCCATCACTTCTGCCTGGTGGCGGACATCTTTTCAGATTATCAACCGGGCCAATGCCGTCACGAATAATGTGCCTGAGATCCAGATGGATGAATCACTCAGAGCCTCCATCGTAGGCGAAGCTCAATTTCTTCGGGCACTGGCTTACTTTAATCTTGTCCGCATGTATGGAAAGGTGCCGCTCATTACCAAAGAAACCAAGAGCTTCGATGACATCAAGAAGCCTCGAGCCCCGGTTGACAGTATCTATGCACAAATTACTCGCGATCTGGAAAGCGCTGAACAGGTGCTGCCTGTTTCCTATAATCCCGATAATCAGGGGCGTGCTACGGTTGGAGCAGCCAAAACGCTGCTGGCTAAAGTCTATCTGACGCGGGAGCGCTGGCAACAGGCCGCTGATAAAGCGCGGGAGGTCATTGATTCGGGCACTTACAGCCTCTTTGAGGACTATGCCCACGTATTTTTGCCCGAATACGAAAATGGCAAAGAACACATTTTTTCTATCCAGTTTCATGCCGGCGATCAGAATGCCGGTAAGCAAGGCCGCTTTTGGACCTATACTGCGCCCAATGCCCGTAAAACAGGGGGTGAATCAATTGCCGGCGGCGGTTCCAGTTTTGGGGCTATTTTTCCTGAAACCGATTATTATGAGGAATATCCAGATGATTACCGCAAAGAGGTGAACTTTTTCGACGAGTGGACCTTTGCAGATTCAGATACGGCCGTTACTTTTGAGCCTCACTTTTTTAAATTTCATGATCCCGGCCAGACCAACGCCAAACGCTCCAGTGTAAACTTCCCACTCCTTCGTTATGCTGATGTGCTTCTGACCTATGCGGAAGCCGCCAACGAAGCGAACGGCGGTCCTACCCCTCAGGCCTACCAGGCTATCAATCAGGTGCGCCAGCGTGCTCGTTTCCAGAAAGCCGACAGCGTACTTCCTGACCTGTCGGGGCTGACACACCAACAATTCAGGAAAGCCGTTTGGAAGGAGCGTCATTGGGAGCTGCCCGGAGAGGGTAAGCGCTGGTTCGACCTCAAACGCACCGGCCGGCTGATCGAAGTGATGCAGGCTGACGACAAGGACATACAGGAGAAACACCGGCTTTTCCCCGTCCCCAATATAGAAATGGAATTAAATGGCGACTGGAATCAAAATCCCGGATTTTAGATCCCGCATTCTTCGAGGTCTTGCTACACTTTCGGTGATTTACTCATCTCTGAAGAGGGCTCGGTATCCGATGCCGACGGGGATTGGGCCAAATGTGATTCGGTGGCTGGCATAATTCGGTTGTGGAAAAGAAGCATGACAATAATGGCCACGCTGATTGCTATATCGGCTACATTAAAAATATAGGGAAAGACAGGATAGCCGGCTATTTCAAGATCGAAGTGAATAAAATCGATGACATGCCCTTCTAAAATACCACCGTAATTGCCAATGTTAGCCATAATCAGCCGGTCGATAACATTGCCCGTAGCTCCACCCAGTATTAATCCCATGCAGAAAAGGTAACCGGCATTTACCTTCTTAATATTGTAAAGCACATAGGCCAGGATACCCAGCGTGGCAATAATGGCTACAACACTTATCATCTGTGTTGACATCCAGCGCATGCCCATAGCCATCCCGGGATTTAGTGTATAATGGAAGGCCAGCCAGCCGGGAATAATATCTACATTTTGCCACTGAGGCGACAACCGGATCCAATGCTTGCTCAGCTGATCCAGTATAACCACAACGATAATAGGTGCGGTAAGAGCCGTTACTTTTTTTCTGCTAATCAAACGAAATAAAAAAGAATTAAAGTTGGCTTAGCGGCGCTTCATCTTTGCTTCGATACTCAACTGCGTATGCGGCACGGCTTCCAGGCGGCCTTTGGCAATTTTCTTGCCGGTTACCTTACACAGGCCATAGGTTTTATTGTCGATACGCTCGAGTGCTCCGTTCAGATAGCGCAAGAATTTTTTCGTGCGGTTCAGCAGCATATAGGTTTTTTCACGCTCCTGCGCATCGGTGCCCGCATCAGCCATATGGAAAGAGTAGGCGGATTCGTCGTTTGCGTTTTCCATGCTGTCACGCAGGGCATTTTGAAGCGATTCCAGTTCTTTTTGCGCATCTTCACGCTTGCGTTGAATAATCTCTCTGAAATATTCGAGCTCTTCATCCGAATATGGAGAAATGCGCTCTTCATTTTGGGTTTGTCCTTCATTCGCAGATGCCATAATATCCACTCATTTTCTTATTTAGGGTTTCTTCTGATGGAAATGATCGAATCTTCGTCTCCGATTTCCCATGTTTTAACAAAGTCTGAAACTTCCAGCTCTTGCGTCCGGATATCTTCAGCCAATGTTTCACTTTTAATATAATTTTCCATCGATTCGACTGCCTCTTTCAACAAATCTGAACCGTTGAAGCCAATAATGATACGATCAACAATATCAAAGTCGGCTTCTTTACGCATATTCTGAATGCGGTTTACAAATTCGCGGGCCAGGCCCTCTTGTACAAGTTCGGTACTAAGTTCGGTATCCAGCGCTACGCTCAGTCCGTTCTCAGTCTCTACGGACCAGCCTTCAAGGCCGGTGCGAATAATCTCAAGTGCATCATCGCCCAGCTGAACGATACCTTCTTCTCCAAGGTCCAGCTCAAGCGATCCACTTTCTTCATATTCAGTAATCTCATCAGTATCCAGCTGACCGACCTTTGCCGCAACGGGCTTCATTTTAGCCCCCAGCTTGCTTCCAAGCTTGGGATAGTTCGGCTTGGCTTTTTTGTGTACAATGCCGGAGTCGTCATCAACAAACTGGATATTCTTAACATTTACCTCATCCAGAATAATCTCTTTAACCGCTTCTATAGCATGACGTTCATCCTCAGCTTCAATGGGCAGGATGATGCGCTCAAGTGGCTGACGAACGTTTATTTCAATCTTATTCCGCAAGCTGAGCACCATCGACGAAATTTGCTGAGCCAGATCCATGCGATACTCCAGCTGTTTGTTGATGGCGGTCTCTTCAACTGTGGGGTAGAATGATATATGCACCGACTCTTCATCGACCTCAGTCACTGTATTTAGCCGCTGATACAACCATTCCCCCAAATAGGGGGCAATGGGACTGATTAATTTAGCTAAATCTACCAAGCATTCATAAAGCGTTTGGTAGGCCGCCATCTTATCCAGGCTTTTACCTTCTTTCCAGAAACGGCGGCGGTTGCGACGCACATACCAGTTGCTGAGCTCCTCTACAAAATTCTCGATTTTACGGGCAGCTTTGGTTGGCTCATAGTCGTCCAGATATTCATCCACCATCTTAACCGTGGTATTGAGCCGCGATATAATCCAGCGGTCCATCTCCTTGCGATCGCCGACATTTATGGGCGTGCCGGTATAGCTAAAGCCGTCAATATTGGCATACATCGCAAAAAAAGAGTAGGTGTTGACGATGGTGTTAAAGAACTTGCGCTGCGTATCCTGCAGACCGCTTTCACTGAATTTTAAATTTTCCCAGGGCGATGAATTACTCATCATATACCAGCGAACCGTGTCGGCGCCGTACTTCTGGATCACCTCAAAAGGCTCTACCGCATTGCCTTTGGACTTGCTCATTTTATTGCCGTTTTCATCGAGCACCAGCCCGTTGGCTACCACATTCTGATAAGCCGGCTGGTCAAACAACATCGTTCCAAGTGCATGCAGCGTATAAAACCACCCGCGGGTCTGATCGACCCCTTCGGCAATAAAGTCAGCGGGAAAGTTCTTTTTAAATTTCTCTTTATTCTCAAAGGGATAGTGCCATTGGGCAAAAGGCATAGAGCCGGAATCAAACCACACATCCAGTAAATCCGGAATGCGATGCATCGTCCCGCCGTCAGGGCCTTCCCAGGTAATATCATCAATATGCGGGCGGTGCAGGTCGATCTCGCTATCATCCGAAAGCCCGGCCTTTCGTTTAAGTTCCTCAACGCTGCCCACTACTTCAATATGATCGGGATTTTTATCGCTCACCCAAATCGGGATGGGCGACCCCCAGTAGCGCTGCCGTGAAACGGCCCAGTCCACATTATTCTTAAGCCACTCGCCGAATCGTCCTGAACCGGTGCTTTCGGGTCTCCAGTTAATTTCTTCGTTAAAACTGACCATCTTGTCCTTCACATCGGTGGTTTTTACAAACCAGGATTCTACCGGGTAAGACATCAGCGGCGTGCCTTTGCGCCAGTCAAAGGGATAATTGTGCACGCAGGTTTCGTGCTTGTACATCAGATGCTTGTCTTTAATAGCCCGCGATATGCCCTTATCGGCATCCTTGAACCATTCGCCCTCAAAATCAGGCACCAGTTCCGTAAAACGACCGTCTGCATCGATGGGATTAAACATCGGGATATCGACCTTCTTACAGGTTTCGTAATCATCAGCACCAAAGGCGGGAGCAGTATGCACCACGCCGGTACCTTCATCCGTTGTTACATAATCCGCTGCGATAACTCTCCAGGCTTCCGACTTATCGGCCGCCTCTTTAGCATAGTTGAATACCGGCTCATAAGTCCGTCCAATCAGATCACGGCCCTTAAATTTATCTACGATCTCGAAGTCCTGATCGATCACGCCATCAATGCAATCTTCGGCCATGATATAATATTCAGTGCGATCGCCCTCAGAAAGCTTAATTTTCACATAATCCAATTGGGTGTTTACGGCCAGCGCCATATTGGAGATAATGGTCCAGGGAGTGGTTGTCCAAGCCAGAAAGTAGGTATCTTCGGCCTCGTCCGCTTTGAACTTCACATATATCGAGGGGTCCTGCGTTTCCTCATAGCCCAGGCTGACTTCGTGGGAGGACAACACCGTTCCGCTGCCCGGTGAATACCACTGAATTTTATAGCCTTGATAGACCAATCCCTTTTCATGCAGGGTTTTGAAGGCCCACCAAACCGACTCGATATAGTCATTGTCGAAAGTAATATAAGGGTCATCCAGATCAACCCAGTAAGCCATGCGGGTGGTAAGTTCATCCCACAGATCCTTGTATTTGAGGACGCTCTCGCGGCACTGGTCATTATATTCAGCTATGCCATAGTCTTCTACCTGAGATCGGCCCTCCAGGCCCAGCTCTTTCTCTACTTCAATCTCGACGGGAAGGCCATGCGTATCCCAGCCTCCTTTGCGTTCTACCCGATAGCCTTTTAACGTTTTATAGCGGCAAAACAGATCTTTGACCGTGCGGGCCATTACGTGATGAATACCCGGCTTGCCGTTAGCCGTGGGCGGGCCTTCATAGAAAGTAAAGGGGATCCCCTCTTTACGAGTGGAAAGGCTTTTTTCAAAGATATTCTGCTCCTTCCACCATTTGAGGGTTTCAACCTCAAGCTTCGAAAAGTTTATTTTTCTAACTTCATCAAACTGCTTACTCATAAAAAACGTTTTTCCTACAGTATCGGCTTTTAATAAAGCGGTAAATATACCACTTTTTACACACTTTACCGCGGCCAATCGATTATCAATAATATATCTGTCCGAATAAATTAGCCTCAAAGATACAAGTATTAGCTCACCAATTCACACTTTGAAAGCTATTTTTATCTGCCGGCAACCTATAAAAGCATACCGCAGTCCAGTTGCAAGTGCGAAGAAATACTTTACAGGAAATTTTGAAATACCTGTGATTTGACCCCGTCTCTACTGCACTCAAGTTACGCAGAGCAGGCACAGCCCTCCTATTCCCGAAAATTCAGGATAAAAGAGATTTATGGGAAGTATTCCAAAGCTCTCTTATACTTTCATGATGAATAGGTTCATATTTTCTGCTCTTCTTTTCTTAACTTTGAGCCAAAATTATTGCCGAATGCCAGGCTTACAGAAACGATATGCCGGCAGGTCTGCTAACCAGAGACCGGCAATAAAGACACCACCCTTTTTCTTAAATATTTTTATCCAATGGACTTAACTTTTGATCATCCTATTACCAAAGATAATCATTTCAAGATATGCTTCGTTTGCCTGGGCAATATTTGCCGAAGTCCTACAGCGGAAGGCCTTTTCCAGCATATAGTGAATGAACGTGGCTATGCTGACTATTTCGAAATTGACTCTTCTGGTACCTCCGCTTATCACGAGGGAGATACGGCCAACAGCAAAAGTCAGCGCACCGCTAATAAGCACGGAATTAAACTGCACTCCAAAGCGCGCCGTTTTAAAGCTTTTGACCTGAACTATTTTGATCTTATTCTGGCTATGGATAATGAAAATCTGGCAAATATCAAGCATATGGCCCAGGCGCAACCAAACCTGCAGCATAAGATCGGCCGCATTCGCGACTTTGACCCCCGACCGGAAGACGGCCAGGTTCCCGATCCCTATTATGGTGGCATCGATGGCTTTGAAAATGTATTTAGAATCATAAAACGAAGCTGCAACGCTTTGCTTGACGAACTTGAAGTCCACATCCAAAAATGATTCCACCGTCGCTAAAGAAAGCCCTACAAGAAAGCCTTAACAGTGATATAAAATCGATTACGGGTGTTTCGGGCGGCAGTATTAACCGGGCAGCACGCCTGGAATTAGCCTCTGGTAAGCTGTGCTTTGTGAAGTGGAACGAAACCGCCGATCCCGATATGTTTGTCAAGGAACAGAAAGGCCTTGAGGCCTTAACAGCAGCCGGCACGATGCTCTGCATTCCAGAAGTTTATACCACAGGAAGGACGACGGAGGACACGGGCTTTCTGGTTCAGGAATTTATCGATGAGGGGCGTCCAAAAAAAGATTCGGCCCGCAACTTTGGCCGCGAATTGGCGCGCCTGCATCAAAACAATGCTAAACAATTTGGCTTCGTTCATGACAATTATATCGGCCGGCTTCCACAATCAAATCAGGCACATGCCAATTGGACTGATTTTTTTATTGAAGAACGCTTAGCACCTCAGCTGCAAATGGCCGTTGATGCCGGAAAGCTGGGTAGCCAGACTAATCATCATTTTGAACAACTTTATGAACAGCTGCCCGACCTTCTGCCTAAAGAGCCGCCGGCTCTGCTACACGGCGACCTGTGGGGCGGCAACTACTTTTACGACGGCTCCGGACAAGCCACCGTCTACGATCCGGCCGTCTATTACGGGCACCGCGAGATAGAACTGGCCTTCACCCATCTTTTCGGCGGGTTTGAGGCTAATTTTTACCACAGCTATGAGAATATAACGCCACTGGAGCCGGGATTTTCCGATCGCAAAGACATTTATAATTTATACCCCCTGCTGGTGCATGCCAACCTGTTTGGCGGCAGCTACGCCCGGCAAGTGCGATCGATTGTTAAAAGATTCTGATAAAGCGTTATGCAGAGCGATTTGGCAAATCGCTTTACTACAATTTTATAAATCCAATTGACTATGCCTGACTATCAAAAAATTATAAGCCTGGTACCGAGCCTGACGGAGCTGCTTATTGACCTGGGACTCAAGGACCGGCTGGCAGGACGCACGCGCTTTTGCGTAAATCCTAAAGAAAAAGTCAGCGATATTCCCATCATTGGCGGCACAAAAAATCCACGGCTGGATAAAATAAAAGCCCTCCAGCCCGATCTGGTCATCGCTAACAAAGAGGAAAATCGTCCGGATGATGTTAAGCAGCTAATGGATCATTGCGAGGTAGAAGTTACTGATATTGCAACTATTGAAGATGCCCTTATTGCCATCCATAAACTGGGTGAAAAGCTGGGAATTGCCGGAAAGGCGGATCAGCTCAGTTCTCAAATCCAGCAGCGATTGGGTGAGCGGCCCGATGAGCCGGTCTTGCGGACGGCCTATATGATCTGGAAAGATCCCTGGATGTCGATTGGCGGCGACACTTACATCCATGATGTCATGAAGCGTTATAAACTGGACAATGTATTTGAAGAAAAACGCCGCTATCCTGCCTTTGATTTGGAAGAACTCAAAAGCCGACATCCCGATCTGATATTACTGAGCAGCGAACCATATCCGTTTAAAGAGAAGCACTTACCGCAGGTAGAAGAAGCATGTCCGGCGGCCCGGGTATTGCTGGTCGAGGGCGAATGGTTCAGCTGGTACGGCTCACACATGAAACATGCTTTCGAGCGTCTAAACGCATGGCGCCGGGCTATTTCATAATCCGGCAAATCTCCGCACCGATACAGCCCCGCCTGTTGTTAAGCACTTTTATCACTGCAGCTTATCCAAAATATTTGGCTGGCACTAATATCATCAGCACGGCAGTCACTATCCAAACAATACCGGGTTGTGGGCAGATATAAATAGTCGGTTTATAATACAGCTGATCGGCATATCTTTTTCAACTGGGACAGCAGTTATGTTCCGTTTCGTGCAAGACAGATATTAAATTAGGCCTTCCTTTTAATTTCAACCAGATAATGACCTCGCAACCTCCATTCAAGAGAAACTGGATCCTGGCTGCTTTAATGCTGACCATGGTTTTAGCTGCCATGGATATTGCCATCGTCTCAACGGTTATTCCCCAGATTGTTTCTGGCCCGGGCGGCTTTAAAAAATTCTCATGGATCTTCTCTATCTATTTATTAACACAAACGGCCACCAAGCTGGTGCAGATTGTTTGATTTGGGGTTGTCAGCAGATATTCGGTATATAAATCCAGTAAGTTTTCCACAATAGCCTCAGACTTTGGCTAAAATTTACTGCAATTACTGCGTAACTCAGATAAATAGCATAAAATGTTATGCCTTAATCCCAGCAGCTATAGTTATAACTATAATATTCAAAGGTTACAATTGATACGTAAAAAAACACCGCCCTTAGGTTGTATTACTTCAACAAAAGAGTTTTCTTTCGTTGATTCTTATTTGTGTCTCAAAAAGCTTTTAAAACCTTTTGGGTACCGATGTTTTTTTCTAATCCCAACCGTTTTATTAACAGTAAAAATTATGATTCGCCGGATCGTTTTCGCAGTACTTGCCGTAATATTTTTACAAAATTGCCAGCGGGAGACTCCTCCCCCATGTACGCCCAAGCAGGCAGCAGACTCATCGATAGTGACACTGTCTAATTCCCTGTCGGCCCAGATGAACTGGCCTGAGGACCTCAATATTACCGCTTTTTCTGGACCAGAGGTGACCCCCAGCCCGGCAGTACTAACGGTAAAATCCACCGGCGAGGTCTTTGTAGGCGTTGATATGCAAGGTTCGCTGGGCAAAGATCCCGGCAAAGGGTCCATCCAGCGGTTGGTAGACTGCAACCAGGATGGTACCATGGATACCCACACTGAGTTTACCAAGGTGAATAACCCCCGCGGCATTATTGCGATGGGGGATAAAGTATTTGTGCTGCATACCACCTTTTCGGAAGAGACCGGAAAGGCAACGGGGATGGACCTGGTCGTCTTTGAAGACAAAGATCAGGATGGGGTTGCAGACGGGCCCGCTCAGCCACTGATCGAAGATATCAGCAATCCCACCTACCTGCGCAGCCGAGGTACCGATCATGCCACAAACGGCATCCGGATGGGCATAGACGGATGGATCTATATTGCGGTAGGGGATTTTGGCTTTCACGAAGCCACCGATCGTGATGGCACCAAATTAACAATGCTGGGGGGCGGAGTGCTCCGGGTACGCCCTGATGGCACGGAGATGGAAGTCTATACGCATGGAATGCGCAATATTTACGATGTGGCCATTGATCCTTATATGAATATCTTTACCCGCGGCAACACCAACGATGGCGGCGGATGGAATGTGCGCTTTACTCATCACGTACAGACTGGGGAGTACGGTTATCCCATGCTATTTAAGCATTTTACCGAAGAGACCATTCCAGCACTGATCGATGTCGGCGGCGGATCCGGCACCGGCGCACTTTATATGGATGATGACCGCTGGCCGGCCAAATACAACCACGTGCCGTTGATGGCCGACTGGGGACGAAGCCATCTGTTTATGCACCACGTGACACCTGATCAGGGGAGCTTTACCCAAGAGGAAGAACCCTTTATTGAGCTCCCCCAAATTACGGATGTTGATGTGGACGGGTCGGGCGTGATGTACCTGTCCGCCTGGGATGGCGCCGGTTATTCGGGCGATTCCACCAAAGGCTTTACAGTCCGGGTAGTACCAGAGAATTTGGAAGTCCAGCCACCCCCTAATTTTCAAGAGGCTTCGATTCAACAGTTGGGTCAGTATCTGCAATCCGGAAGTGCCAAGGTGCGGCTGACTGCCCAACAGGAACTGCTGCAGAGCCCGTCCGGTAAAGCCCAGGAAGTAGCGCTGGGAATTGCACAGGATAAAGGGTTATCAAAAGAGGTACGGGTGGCTGGCCTCTTTACCTACGCGCAGCTTGCCGGCAAAGAGGGGATTGATAATTTAGTACAGCTGACCAATGATTCGCAGGTACAGGAATTTGCCCTCCGAGCGCTGGCCGACCGCAAGCCGCTGGCAGAGGCTGTGCCAATCGAGCCCTTTTTGTCGGCGCTGGAAAGCTCTTCGGACCGGGTAAAAATAGCCGCTATTGTAGGATTGGGACGGCTTGGAGCTGAAGAGGCTATAGATGAGTTGCTCCAGATCCAGGTGCCCTCTTCTTTTGAGGCTCCCGAGGCGGGCACGGAAGGTCCGCATGCGACCCCCAATTCGGATATCATCCCGCCCCACGTAGCGGTCAAAGCGCTGGTGGAGATTGGCGATACCGAAGAGCTGTTGGATGCGGTCGGGCAGGAGCAAAATGAGCTGGCGCTCTGGGCACTGCGCTATGTCCATGAGCCGGTCGTCCCACAACGACTAATTGAGATCTACAAGGGCAGCGGGGATCCAGGTGTTAAGATCCAGCTGCTGCATAACCTGGCGCGCATCTATCACAAGGAAGCCCCCTATGATGGCACGTGGTGGTGGAGCACGCGTCCCGATACTCATGGGCCGTATTACAAAGCTGAGGAATGGCAATCGACACCGGTCATTCGCGACTTCTTTGTGAAGGAATGGCAAAGCCGTTCGAAAAGCGAGCAACAACTTTTTGCCAAGCTCAACTCCAAGTATCGACTGGGCATCCAGCAGTTTGGCGGTACCGAACCCGGCACGCCCAAAGAAGAAGTACCTCAGGTAGATCTGGAGGCGATTAAAAGTAAGGAAGGTCAGGTAGGTGAAGCTTCGATTGAAGATGTGATGTTGGCCTTGGAGAAGCTCGAAGGCGATATCGAGCAGGGTAAGGAGCTGTTCATCCAACAGGGATGCCAGGCGTGCCATACGCTCAGCACTGAAGGCGTGCAGAAAGGACCGTTTCTGGGACAGATCGGCGGGATCATGAACCGGCAGCAGATTGCCGAATCGATTTTAAAGCCCAATGCTTCTATCTCACAGGGCTTTGCTACCGTACAGATTACAACCAGCGACGATAAAAGCTATACGGGATTCGTCACCAAAGAAACGGCCGACCACCTGGTGATCCGGAATATTGCAGGACAGGCGACAAGCATTGAGAAGTCGAATATTGAAAACCGGAAGGAACTGGAAATTTCTATGATGCCGAGCGGACTGGCTAACGCTCTGTCGTACGAGGAGTTTACCTCACTGGTGGAATTCCTCTCCCAGCAGATGGAGTAGGTGTTGGTAACACCCACACTAAATAAACAATCCTCGGGGCAGAGCCCCGAGGTATTCAATCGGAGAGTTCTTTGATTAATCCAGTAAGATAACAGGCTCGGCCGGGAAGGGTCGGGCATATCACAAATTTCTTGACAATACCTTCTGTATTTCGTGTGCTTGTTGTTGAGAATAAGTTAAAGAGACCTTTGCAAAAACTCCTTAAAAAAGAACCTGCCATTGACCAAGATGATTCGGGATGAATAATCCAGGTTAAACCCGTATTGGATGAATAAAAACTTTGCTACAGACCGAGCTTATCTTCCCTCCGCCAATCTTAGCGGTACTATTCCGGAACATCTCTCGTTAAAATTCTTGTGGATCATCTTTTGTAACTCCTCGTCACGGATAAATGAGCGAAAGAAATATTTGCAAAACCGGGCGCGGGCGACTATTTAGTTAAAAAAAATCGTCATTAATGCGGTATATAAAGCCTCAACAACTTAAATTAGTGGGCATGTTCATCTGCGGACTGCTGGTAGCTTCCTGCAGCAGTACTCAGAAGTTTTCAAAGGAAGGCTTCCATCCGTCTTCAGTCAGCGGCAAAGCTATTACTGAAAAAATGCCCGACTATTCCGCTGATATCCATTCTCTGAAAGGAAAGGGACGCGCTATCGTCAGTGAACCGGGTAATACAGAACGTGTGACGCTGCTATTTTCCAGTACCCGAAGCAAAAGCCTGGTAACCATACGCAACGGCCTGGGTATTGAAGGAGGCGAACTGCTTACCGATGGCGATACGCTCACCGTTTACAACAAAGTAGATAAGTATATCCGAAAAATCCCCATTCGCAGCGGTGAGCTCAACTCTATAAACCGCCTGGCATCGCTGAATATTTTGGATATCCTTAACTACAGTCCTAAAGAAGTCGACATTGACGGGGTGTCAGAAAATGCCACTCTGTACCGGCTCAGCCTTGCCAACGGCGCAACGGTCTTTGTAAACAAAAAAACACATGCCGTAGAACAGGTTGTTCAACCGGCGAGCTCCCGGCTGCCCTATTCTAAAATTACGTATAATGCTTTTTCACAACTTCAGGGCTTCATGCTGCCGCGCAGAATTACTATCTTTGGAGCTGATAAAAAATCAAAAATTGCATTGCAGTTAAGTTCACTGGAACTTAATCCGTCACTGGATTCGCTAACGATTAATGTACCGGACGATATTCCCATTTACCATCGATGAAGAAAGTCTTTTTTAACATAGCCCTTGTCGGCCTTTTGCTGAGTCTTCCATCCCTCTCAGCTGCACAGAATTTTGAAGAACAGCGGAAGGAGATCATCCAGAAGCAAAAAGACACGCGCTCGGAAATCGAGGAGCTCAACGCACAGATCAGCTCTTATGAACAACGGCTGCAAAAAACGAATAAACGTTTTACCTCCCTTTACGAGCAGTATGAAAATCAAAAGCGACTGATTGCACTCCGTGATGAAAAGATCTCCAAGCTGGAAAGTGAGCAGGCTCAAATCGAGGGTGAAATTGCCGTTATCAACCGGTCGATAGCCGAGTACCAGCGCAAACTGGGCCGGTTGATCGAGAACCATAAAGAAACCCTGAAATATATCTATAAGCATGGAAAAACATCGGAGCTGGCCCTGCTCTTCGCCTCCTCCTCTATAAATCAGGCTCTCATCCGCGCCTATTATCTGCAAAAATTTAATAACTATCGCGACGGACAGGTTAAGGCCATCAAAGAGACCGAAAAAGAGTTGCGGCGGAATAAAGCTGAACTGGAAGAAGTGCAGGAAAAGAATGATAAGTTGCTGGATGAAATCCGCGAAGAGAAAGAGAAGCTGGCCCAAAAAAAGCAAGAACAGGAAAACAATGTAGCTTTGCTGCGGCAGGACAAGCAAAAACTTCAGCAGCACATTGATGAAATTAGACAACAAAAGCAGAGCCTTAACAGTACGCTTACCGAGTTAATCGAACAAGAAGAAGAAGTTCGGAAAGCCCAGGCCGAACGTCTGAGGAGGCAGCGCGAGGCCCGAAAGCAGAGGCTGGCTGAGGCAGAGGATATAGAAGATGATGAAGAGCGGGCCCGCGAAATAGCAAAATATTCGGCCCCGCCGGAAGAACCTAAGGAGTTTTTAAGCGAAGGAGAACTTAAAAAAATAGAAACAAGCTTTGCTCGCCAGAAAGGCAGCCTGCCCTGGCCGGTTGATGGCAGCACCATCTCAGAACATTTTGGCCGCCGACGCCATCCCGTTTATGGCACTGTAACGCCCAATCTGGGCATCGAAATTGTGACCAAGCCGCAGGCGCCGGTTCGTGCCGTGCATCCCGGTTATGTCATAGCCATCCAACCTTTTCCGGGCTATGGTGAGGTCGTACTTGTTAAGCACGGCCGGTTTATCACAGCTTACGGTAACCTAAGCCGCGTTACTGTTCGCGATGGCACGGTCCTCAAACAAGGCGAACAGGTCGGCCTTTCCGGCGACCAGGATTCCACCAAAGGGGAATCGGTGTTTTTCTTGATCCGCGAGAATAACAAAAATCTGGATCCTGAGAACTGGCTTCAAAATAAGTAAATTAACCTAATTTAGGGTTGGCTTCGCTTCCTTTTGTTAATATTTTCAGTATCATTCTCTGAATATTCATACCACACTCATGAACAGTTGGCAACGCATCTTTGCATTTATCTCGGGAAGCCTCGTTTTTGGACTTCTAATCATCCTTCTATCAAACAACTACATTCAATATGTAACAGAACCCGGCACGGCGGGATATTTTTTTCTGATCGGCTTCGGCCTCGTCTTTCTAAACCTTAACTTTGGTGCCTCCCGCCGCTTTGTTATCAAAGCTCCCAATGCCATTTGGGTATGCTATCTGATGACGATCCTTACGATTGCTCCCGCCCTGTTCTGGATCTATACCAAAGATGTAGGTCTTGCCAATATGGAAACTCTCTTTGTAGTTATCATTATTTTTTCTGCTCTGTTGGGTACCTATTTTGGTATCCGTCGCGGAAGGGTTAAACGCCAAAAATACCTCCGGCGCCTCCAGGAAGAACAAGAACAGCCTATGCCAGACGAACTTCAGCGTCCCCATGACGAGCTCAGTAATAACTGATTCCGGTATCCCCTTCTTTATTTGAGGATAGCGTAGAGAGTTGGGGTTAAACCTGGTTATGCAGTTTATAGGTCAGACGCATCGGCCCGCCTAATTAAAGCGGTACAGGTCGATACCTATATTTAACTGCAGCGTGCGGGCATCAGCCTTAAAGAGAGCCCCGCTCTCCCAGTCATAGCCGCCTTCAACAAAAATGCCAAAGGAATCACTCAAGCGATAGGCCACTCCGCCTCGCAGTCCCAAGCGTATGCGAAAGCCATTGCCCCTATTGCTCATATTGGCCAATTTACCTAAACCCAGATTATTGCCAACCAGGGAGTTGGCTTGCACATAGGGCTGAAACCGATTCGTCTTAAAAGGATAAGCCCGAACCACAGGGCCTATACCCCAGCTTCCAATTCCAAAACTTTTACCATCGTTGGGGCCATCTGTAAAAAAACTGGCCATGGCCTGAAATCCCAGACCAATGCGCTGAGACATCATACGCACGTCGCGGAATACAACTTCAAGCTCAGAGCTGCCGTCAAATTTCGGAGGCTTATTACTAAGGTTGGTAAATTTAGCCAGTCCGTGATGGTTAACGGTAAGTCCATTAATGCCAACATCAGAACGCAGGGGCGCTATGCCCGAGTCGCGTGATTGCGCAATGGTGCTTTGGGAAGCCAGCGTTACCATTGCCAGCGTTAAGATGAGAATTGCAGCACTATTCAAAAAATAATTATTGCTGATATACTTCATTATATACTATCTATTGTCATACCTATTTAAGTTTCTGCAGCTTTAAATCGCATAAACTACAACGCGCAGAAGATACATATCTTACTTGGTAATTTTAAGCCTTAAGGTAAGATTGATCTATATTTTGACCAACTATTTTCTGAATAAGGCCAACTCATAAAACCAGAGTTATTATTCGATTCAGCCATCCTGTCAATAATCTCTGGAAGATGGACGCGTTTGGGGGTTAACTGTGTTATATTATTACCCTTATACATTATCAGATGTAGTAAACAAAACTGACTGAACTGCTTGATACCTTAACATTAAATCAGCTTTTATGGATACCAGACTTAGCAAAAGCGCGCAGCGGGTTCAACATATTTTAGAAAAAAACGGCTTTTCTTTTGTTGTGCTTGAATTACCTGAATCCACCCGAACGGCGCAGGATGCTGCAGAAGCCGTTGGCTGCTCCCTGCCACAGATTGCCAAGTCGATTATTTTCAAAAATGCTGCCACCAACCGTCCCATCCTGGCGGTCGTCAGCGGGGCTAATCGTGCTGATGTTAGTAAACTTAGGGACTTAGTAAACGGAACAGTTGAGAATGTCGATGCCGATTATGTTCGCAGGCGCACAGGTTTTGCCATTGGAGGGGTTTCCCCGGTAGGTCATACCGAAGCTGTACAAACATTCATTGATGAAGATCTCCTCGCTTTTGAAGAAATCTGGGCCGCAGCCGGCACGCCCAACGCGCTCTTTATGCTCCAACCTGACGACCTGATTGCACTCACCGGGGGCGCAGTCGTTAATCTGAAAGAGTAGAGACCACGCGCCGGCGGCGCCGCATACTTACTTCGACTTATCCTTTTTATGGGCGTCCTTATTTTGCTGCGATACTTCCAGGCGCATACTCCGGCGCTGTTCGGCCTGTTTGAAGCGCTCCTTCTCAAAATCTGTTTCCGGAATGATCTCAGGTACCGGCACCGGACTGCCATCGGCATCTACGGCCACAAAGGTATAAAAAGAAGTATTACAAAGCCGGCGATCGCCTGTTCGCAGATTTTCAGCCCAGACCTCCATAGCTATCTCCATAGATGAATTGAAGGTGCGGGTCACCTCTCCCTCAACAACCACAACCTCGCCCAGCTGGATAGCCTTTTTAAACTCAATGCTGTCGGCAGCTACCGTAACTACATTGCGATTGCAATGGCGCTGTGCTGAAATAGCCGAGCAGATATCCATCCACTGCATCAGGCGGCCGCCCATCAAATTACCCAGCGGATTCGTGTCGTTGGGCATGACTAATTCATTCATGCGGACCCGAGAGGCCGAAACCGTTTTCCTGCTGGAACTGGTATCTACGCGGGGCGTGTGTTCAAATCGATTGGTCATAGTTGGTATATTAGATTGTTTTTGCTTGCATAGTTGTTTCTGAATAGTCCGTCACCTACTGGGCCTAAGGTATCGGATTTGCAGGCGAAGATCATCATCTTGCATGAAGATTTAATGAAATACTGCTGTGCATATGCAGATCCATTACATATTCATCAACCCGTCAAAAAACTTATCCCGGATCATTCACAAAGACTGAATTAAGCGTCATCACCGGAAACTATCCACCCAATAAAATACTTGTATCGTCCGTGTTCTATATTACTCGCTTAATTTGCTTATCTTAAGCCGTTTACATTAAAATGAAATCAGTGACTTATGGTTATCATTGTAGGAGCGGGCCCCATTGGGCTGGCTACCGCCATTGAACTGAAACGGCAAGAAATTCCGGCTAAAATTATTGAACGAGGCTGTCTGGTCAACAGTATCTATCATTATCCAAAAGACATGACCTTCTTTTCCACTTCCGAGCGACTGGAGATTGGGGACGTCCCCTTCATCTCTCACAATCCCAAGCCGACCCGCCGTGAGGCGCTGGAATATTACCGTCGGGCTGCCGAAAGCTACGAACTGGATATCCATCTTTATGAAGGGGTGGAAGATATTTCGGGCGCCAACGGGCACTTCCTGGTCCGCACCGATAAGGATACTTATGAAGCCTCGAAGGTAGTGGTTTCAACCGGGTTTTACGATATTGCCAAAATGATGAACATCCCCGGCGAAGAGCTGGAAAAGGTAAAGCATTATTATGATGAAGCGCACGCTTATGCCTGGCAGGATGTGCTCATCATTGGCGGAGGGAACTCAGCCGTGGATGCTGCACTTGAGACCTACCGATCGCATGCCAACGTTACGCTGGCCGTGCGCGACTCACAAATTAAAGAATCGGTTAAATACTGGGTAAAGCCGGATATCCGGAATCGCATTAAAAATGGAGAGATCGACGGGTACTTCAATACGGAAGTGGTAGAGATCACCCCAAAAACGGTGGTGCTAAACACCCCCGACGGCATCAAAACTATCTCCAACGACTTTGTGCTGGCTATGACCGGCTACCAGCCTAACTTTGAGCTAATGAACAAATTCGGTATTGAACTGACCAATGATGAGAAGCAAATGCCCGTCTATGATGAACAAACGCTCGAAACCAACAGAAAGGGCATATACGTAGCTGGCGTAGTTTGCGGAGGCATGGATACCAGCAGCCTCTTCATTGAGAACACACGCATACACGCCGAACATATAGCCAACGATATTAAAAACAAACTATCGCCTGCAAATGCTGCAGTCAAACAGCATGCATAACATAAGAATGGCCTAAATAAAGAGAGGGTAAGCAACCTACATCACGCCGCTACGACCTCCTACCGCTGCTATCTTCCGATCCTGACGGAGTTAAGAGGGAGCTGGCTGCGTAGGGCCTACCCTCGAATTTCAAAGATACTATTTCAACGGGGTAAATTGCAACCGAAATCTAACAAACACTTTTCCAACCTTAGAAAAAGATGTCGTTTTATAGGGAACAATTTACTTGCGCTTGCGCTATCCCTGATAGGATAGCTTATCCCGTAAACATACTCTGTGAAAATACTGTGGAGCTACGGGGACTTGAACCCCGGACCTCCTGCATGCCATGCAGGCGCTCTGGCCAACTGAGCTATAGCCCCATTTAGAGTGTGCAAATATACGTTCTTTATTAAACTAATGCTAACATTTTTTAATGTAAACCTACCACAACTCTTTTTTCAAAATTTAGCAGATATTTTTTGCCATTGAGTCAATACAACGACATATTTAACCCTCTAATTTCAAATTCTATACAGGAGAAACACCCATGAAACGAGCTCTTAATATTTTTCTAATTTCTTTTATGCTGATCGGCGGAACCGTTGTTCAGTACGGATGTAGTTCAAGCAAAGAGGTAGCCCAGGATGTTGATACCGACGGCGACGGTCTGACCGACGCTGAAGAGGCCAAATTAGGCACTGACCCCAATAATGCGGACACCGACGGTGACGGCCTGACCGACGGCGAAGAGGTTAATGAGTACGGAACTGACCCGCTGAAAGCAGATACCGACGGCGATGGACTCTCCGACGGGGAAGAAGTTAATTCCTACGGCACCGATCCGTTGAAAGCCGACACTGACGGTGACGGCCTGACCGACGGCGAAGAAGTAAATGAATACCGCACAGATCCTTTGAAAGTCGATACCGACGGCGACGGGCTCAGTGATTACGATGAGATCAACAAATATAATACGGATCCCACCAATCCGGATACCGATGGAGACGGTTTTACGGATGGCCAAGAAGTTGAGATGGGTACTGACCCCAATGATCCTGAAGATCCGCCCTATCTGGATGAAGACGATCTTGAAGTTGTGAACTTTGACTTTGACCGCTCAGAAATAGATAATGCTGCAGCAAGAATACTGCGCGAGAACGTAAAAGCTATCTTGGGTGCCGCTAAGTTTCATATACGCGTTAACGGCTATACCGATCACGTAGGCGGCGATCAGTATAACTTGCGCCTCAGTCAGCGACGTGCACAAGAGGTAGCTCGCTACTACATCAAAAACGGCGTGGCGGAAAGTCGCCTCACCATCCGCGGCCTGGGTAAAGCACCCGTTCCATGTATGGATCAGACGGCTGAGCAAGGCTGCCGTAAAAACCGACGGGTAGAGTCCATTCCGCTTGCACCCTTCGATACCAAGCCGGCCGGCAACTAACTTTAATTTCAGGATATATTTAAAGGCGGTCCCAATAACGGGATCGCCTTTTTTTGTTTAAATCAATATCTTAACCAGCAATAAAAGTATTCATCTATAACGAACAGTCTGCCTTTAGGCTCTTTGTATCAGTTTTAATACGCTCGACGTTTATTATGAAAAACCTATTCCAATCCGTAGGCATTTTACTTTCCATTCTTTTTATTTGTCTGTCATTATCTTCTCAAAAAGTATGCGCCGGTACATCTCAAAGCATCCATAGGCCTTCCAAGCCCGCCGCTATCCCTTCAGATTCTTCCCGTTATAAAAAGGCTCCTGATTTTACCCTTAAAACAATGCAGGGCGAGAGCTTTACCCTCTCCGATCACGAAGGAAAGGTAGTAGTCCTTAATATTTGGGCTACCTGGTGCGGTCCCTGTCGGGACGAAATTCCTGAATTTATTGAACTGCAAAAAGAGATGCGTGATCAGGGGGTATTATTTGTGGGGCTCGCAATCGATGAGGCAGGATGGGATGCAATCCGTCCCTATGCACGGCAAATGGACTTCAATTATCCCGTGGTTTGGGATGAGGGCTTTGATGTCACCAAGAAATACGGACCGCTGCGGGGCGTTCCTACCACCTTTATGATCAACCGGAACGGCAGGATGCGGTATGTTTCTTCCGGGACGATCTCAAAAAACAAGCTCAAACCTATTTTAAAGCGAATGGTCAAAAATTAGTCCCGGGGTCGCTCTTACATAACCGGCTATATCCACCGATTCACCTTTTCCTGATATTGCTGATAAGCTTTACCAAATTTTTGGGTCATCATCTGCTCTTCGGGCCTAATCTGGAAGCGGTTCATATAGCCAACAAATAAGATCCATCCCACGGCTGTCACGGGATTTCCCAAATAGATAGCTACCGCTACCAGTGCAAATAACAAGCCTAAATACATCGGATTACGCGAAAATCGATACACTCCCTCCGTTACCAGACTGCCGGTATGTTCCGGCTTGTGGGGATTAATGGTGGTGGACTGCCTGTAAAATGAAAGAATGCCCAAGAGTCCCAACAGCCCGCCTGCCACTGCCGCGGCGGCGGCAATACAGATGCGAAATCCGCCCGATAACCATTCCAGAGGTATCAGCCGATCAATTCCCCACATCAGCAATACAACAACGAACCAGACTACAGCCGGCGGTATTTTAAGTTTTAACTCTATCAACCTATTTTTTATAGAAGTTTTTGTACTATCCAGATCAAGAACATACAGGGGGTTGAGCCAACCTACACATAAGGACCCACTACGCCAAATCACGAGGAATCGGGAGTAGGCTATGTTTTGGCAGGCGGATATGGCTGGAAGCCATTTTATTGCGAATAAAGCCGGCCCCTTCGACTACGCTCAGAGAACACCTTAAACTGACTCCGCTCAGGATCCTGTATTTGTTGTATAAATTCCTCAGGATGCCCACCTGCACTATTCAAGCTCTCGTATTACCTTACAGGGATTTCCGGCGGCAAAGCGGTCAGCGGGTATGGATTGGGTGACCACACTTCCGGCGCCGATCGTCGTATTTTCTCCAACCGTTAGGCCGGGCATAATTTTTACGCCTCCACCTATCCAGGTGTTATTCCCTATGCTGACGGGCTTTGATTGTGTTCGATAATAGGTCTGCCGACCCTCGTCGCGGACTATCCGATCCTCGGCTTTTAATGGATGTGAAGCACAATAAATATGCACGCCCGGACCGATAAGCACATTGTCGCCTATAGCCACTTCATTGCTGTCCAGGAAGATGCAGTTGTAGTTGATAAATACGTTATTACCAATGCTGATATGCTCTCCGTAGTCGCAAAAGAAGGGAGCTTCTATCCACACTTCCTGCCCAATATCACCCAGCAGGGCTTCCAGAATAGACCGCTTTTGCTCACGGTCCTCCGAGCTAATCTCACGATATCGGGACAGCAGCTCACGTACGCGGTGATAGCGATCCAAAAGTTCGGGGTCCCGCGAGTCATAAGTCAACCCGGCAAGCATGCGTTCTTTTTGTGTCATAAAATAGTTATCGACTATAAATTCCAGCTCAGGGTTCCCATCGCCCAACGCGCCGGCATACGTGCACCCAGGATATCCTGATAGTTTTCATCAAATAAATTGTCCACTTCTATGCCTACCGATACATTCTTATAGACACGATAGCTGGCCTTGGCATTCCATACCGTATAGGCGGATGACTTATAGGCGCTGATTGCTTCCGACTGATCATCGCGGCGCTTTTTCCAGAGTCCGCTCAGAGCTACTTTAAGAGGACCATTTTGCAGCATAAGCATGCCATTAAACAGGTGGCGAGCATAATTCGAGGTATATTTGGCCGGAGCACCCTTATCGCTCTGAGAATCGGTGAGCGTATATCCCAGCCGGGTATAAACCTGCCAGTTTCCTATCAGCTTTTGATGGTAGGAAAGATTGGTTTCCAACCCATAGGTTTGAACATTACTCAGATTGTCTGCAAAAAGATAGTCGGCATCCACCTGAAGGTTATCGTTATTGGGAATTTGTCCGCTGTTGGTAAGTACGTAATCTATGAGATTGGTTGAACTTCGCAAAAAGCCGGTGGCCGACAAGCGAAGATTAGAAGCAGCGAAAAAGTCGAAACCGGCTTCACCTGACCAGGAACGTTCGGCCTTGAGCCCGGGATTGCCGAGGTTACGCCCCTCTGCCAGCGGCCCCTCCAGATTAGTTGAGATATAACGTTCGGTATAACTGGCCGAGCGGATACTTCTTCCGCCGGAGAGCCGAAAGATCCATCGCCCCGCATCATAAGATGCACTCAACTGCGGCATTAGCTCGGTGCCGTAGTTCTGGTCACGATCCAGCCGCAGACTGCCCGTCAGTGTAAGCGGGTCGGTCGGCTGCCACTGCAGCATAGAAAAGCCAGCATAGTGCCAGTCGCTGTGCCGGCCACGGTCGTTGCTGCGGATAAAGCGGTGGCTGGCCTGCGCGCCGTACGTCCACGACCAATCGGTTGAAAGCGCCCGGTACTGATAAGCCTGCAGGTTCACCATCCGAGTTGTGTGATGATTAGCCGGTGAATCGGGATTGAAAACATAATCATCCCTATTATGCTTGAAAGATGCTTTGACGGTGGTCTGTCGGTTATCCGATCTTTGTGTCAGCTGCAGCTGATTCCACCAGGCGCGGGTATGGTCGGT
>DATGUX010000158.1:0-4500 GCA_035300985.1 Fodinibius sp. | reverse complement strand
TCGTAGCAAAGAGTGGGGGATAGGCCGTTATAATGAGAAGCGATCGGGTATGTATGTTGCCCCGCATTATCACAATCTGCGAAATATTCATATGGGCATCGATATTTGGACCCGAGCCGGTGCGCCGGTTTACTCTTTTGCGGATGGAAAAGTGGCTTATATGCAGAATAATGACCGGGATGGAGATTACGGACCAACGGTCGTTATTAAATATCATTTAGATGAAGGCATACGCTATGCACTGTACGGGCATTTGTCCCGGGCCTCATTACAGATGGTTTCTGTTGGTGAACAGATAAGTTCAGGACAGAAAATTGCTCAAATCGGCACTGAAAAGGTTAACGGCGGCTGGGCACCGCATCTGCATTTTCAGCTTGCGGTAAAAGATCCGGAACAGGCGGATATGCCGGGAGTCGTTGCAGAAGAAGACCATGAACAAGCCTTAAAAGCATATCCCGACCCTCGGAACGTACTGGGAAACATTTATTGACTCCGGATTCAGGATCGATCCCCTGCATCCTGCATCCTGAACCCTGTATTTTGCACCCTGCATCTTGACTGGTAATTCTGCTTAAAAATCCGCTACTTAAACAACTTGATAATATAACACTAAAGACAGCAGGTTGAATGGCTTTAACTTTTGATGAACATCTGCCGAGGATTACTGAACTTCGCCACCAACTGCACCAATCAGCTGAAGTATCAGGTTCAGAGGAAGCCACAGCCGAGATAATAAAAAAATTCTTAAAAAAAGAGGCGAAACCCGATTCCTTAAAGGCGGAGGTCGGGGGACACGGCCTTTTCGCTACCTATAATGGCAGCAGTGAAGAGACCCATATCATGCTGCGCTGCGAACTGGATGGCTTACCAATTGAAGATGATATTGACGCAGACTATCGAGCAAAAACGCAGGGCGTAGGTCATAAATGTGGACATGATGGACACATGGCCATCTTGTGCGGAGTGGCAAAAAAGCTGGCCGCTGATCCTCCCGCTTCAGCTAAGGTAACGCTGCTGTTTCAGCCGGCGGAAGAAACCGGACAGGGAGCGCAGCAGATCATGCAGGATGATACCTTTCAACAGCTGCAGCCCGATTATTGCTTTGCACTGCATAATCTGCCGGGTTTTACTCGCAATGAGCTCATCATTCGAGAGGGTGATTTTGCAGCTGCTTCTGTAGGACTGGAAGTAAACTTATCGGGAGCAACTTCCCATGCCGCCCATCCCGAAGAGGGCCGAAGTCCGGCTATGGCAATGGCGCAGCTGGTGCAGTCGCTCTCGGCGGTGCCGCAATTTTACAGTCCGCTTGACCAGGCAGCTAAAGTGACGGTAGTAAGCGCAGGCTTAGGACAGGAAGCTTTTGGAACCTCACCAGGTAAAGCCACGGTGCGCGCCACCTTACGCACCTACGACAATAAGCACCTGGACAGGCTGAAAAAGCGATGCGTGGATCTGGCAGAAAAGCTGTCGGCTACCTATGATATTGATATGACATATCGCTGGGTGGAAGAGTTTGCAGCTACCAAGAATGACCGACAGGCTGTGCAAACAATCTGCAAGGCAGCGAAGAAACAGAATATTAAGATTCATAAAAAGAATAGGCCCTTTAGCTGGTCGGAAGATTTTGGTCGTTTTACCGAAAAGATAGACGGAGCAATATTTGGGATTGGTGCCGGCAAAAAACAGCCGGCGCTGCACAACAAGAAGTACGACTTTCCCGATGAGCTTATTTCCAGCGGTGTTGCCATGTTTTTAGCTATCATAGCTGAAGTATCAGCACAAAATAGCAGACCCTGAAAGCAGAGGTAATTATAATATGTTGAAAAATAAGCCTTTATGATAGAAGATCATTTTTATCCCTCATATATCGAGCTTGATAAGGCTGCTTTTGAGCAGAATTTATCTTTTCTGCAGGAATATTTAGCAGATGATGTACTGTTTAGTTCGGTCATAAAGGGCAATGCCTACGGGCACGGGATTGACCATTTTGTGCCAATGGCCGAGGAGTGCGGCTTACGTCATTTTTCCGTATTTAGCTCTGACGAAGCCCGCAAAGCCAAGCGCGCTTCAACCCATGATGATACCCACATTATGATCATGGGGATGATTAATAATGGAGTCATTGCCTGGGCCATTGAACAGGAGGTATCCTTCTTCGTTTTTGAGCTGGATCGCATGAAGGCAGCCGTGCGCGAGGCCCAAAGGCTTGATAAACCCGCCCGTATTCATCTGCACCTGGAAACGGGCATGAATAGGTTGGGATTAGAGCCCTCGCAATTTGAAGAAGCTGTGCAACTACTCAAAGAGCATCCGGATAAGCTGCAACTTGATGGGATCTGCACGCATTATGCCGGTGCTGAAAGCGTTGGCAATTATGTGCGCATCCAGGAGCAGATCAAAAATTTTAAGGAGTATCGCCGCTGGTTTGAAGAACACGGTATAGATGCCCGGCATTATCACACCGCCTGTTCGGCTGCAACGCTTAACTATCCTGAAACCATAATGGATATGGTTCGTATTGGAATTGCACAATACGGGTTTTGGCCCAATCGTGAAACTTATATGAATTTTGTAAAGAAACACCCGGATGTCAATAAAAAGCACCAGGACCCGCTGAAGCGCGTAATGAGCTGGAAAAGTCGTGTAATGAGTACAAAAGAGGTACCGGCCGGAGAATTTATTGGCTATGGAAATACTTATTTGACCAGCCGGGAGCAACAGATTGCTACCGTTCCGATCGGTTATTCACACGGTTTTGGCCGCAACCTTACCAATGTGGGCATTGTGCTCATCAACGGGGAACGTGCACCCGTAGCAGGATTGGTGAATATGAACCTGCTAACGATTGATATTACCGATGTGCCGGATGTAAAAAAAGGAGATGAAGTGGTTATTATCGGCCATCAGGGAGATCGGGAAATGACGGTGGCATCATTTAGCGAGATGCGTAACTTCCTCAATTATGAAGTGCTGGTACAGATCCCTTCCTTTCTTCCTCGGCGTATTGTATAGCAAGCAGCCGTCTTTTTTGGAAGAATGGCCGGACGAAAGCAATGAGCCTTCCAGCATTTATCCGAAGATAATAATGGATTGAGCCTGGCGGACAGCACAGCGTTTTTACGGTCAGTTAAAATAACGTTTCCACAATTTATTTCATACATTAGAGTGATTTACACGGAATCTATTTATTGATTAACAGCCGGCATGGAATGGCTGTTAAAGATTATATACTAACTCAAAATATTGTAGTAGAACCAAAGCAGTATGAATACAGGTGAACGCAGAACAAAGATTGTTTGTACACTGGGGCCCAGCAGTAATACGAAAGAAAAAATTGATGAGCTGGTACACAGTGGGATGAATATGGCGCGGATTAACTTTTCTCACGGCACGCATGAAGAAAACGGCAAGGTGATCCAAAATGTACGCGCTATAGCTCAAAAATATGATATTAGCCTGCCTGTTTTAGCCGATCTGCAAGGGCCTAAAATTCGCGTAGGATTGATGAAGGCCGGGGGGCAATATGTTTCGGAGAAAGATTATATAACACTGACGCCTGAAGATATTGAAGGAACATCCGAACGTATTCCGGTGGACTATCCCTATTTGGTAGAAGATGCCTCGGAAGGCAATCGAATACTGATAGATGATGGCCTGTTGGAGCTCAAAGTGATCAGAAAAGATGAGGACAGCCTGATAGCACAGGTAGTGGTAGGAGGGCTTTTGAAGTCGCGTAAGGGAGTAAACCTGCCGGATGTGGATATTTCAATGTCATCATTGACGGAAAAGGATATATTAGATTTGGAATATGCCGCTGGTATAGGCGTCGATTATTTTGCCATGTCATTCGTTCGTTCGGCCAATGACATTCAGGATGTTATTTCTCGGGTGCGCGCGGAGGGCTCTAATGCAGGCATCATTGCCAAGATTGAAAAACCCGAGGCCGTGGAAGTGATCGATGAAATTATCGAAGAAGCTCAGGGAATTATGGTAGCCCGCGGTGATCTCGGCATTGAGATTGCGAGTGAAGAGGTGCCAATGGTTCAGAAAAACATTATTCGTAAGTGCCGCAAGGCGGGCAAACCGGTTATTACAGCTACTCAGATGCTGGAGTCTATGGTTGAGAATGCGCGGGCTACCCGTGCAGAAAGCTCCGACGTAGCCAATGCCGTGCTGGATGGAACTGATGCCGTGATGCTTTCCGGTGAAACAGCCGCAGGAGATTATCCCGTTGAATCGGTGCTGGTGATGAGTAAAATATGCCGTACCGTTGAGAGCAGGGCAACCGATATATACCGGAGTCTGGAATATCGTCAGCCTGAATGGAAGGAAAAGCAGATCGTTGAATCATTGGCTTATGCTTGCGTAACACTGGCCGATAATGTCGAGGCCAAAGTGATTAGCACGATCACCCACTCGGGGAGTACCGCCCGGCGCATTGCCAAATTCAGGCCCCGCGTGCCGATCGTCGCGTTTACCGAAAGCGAAGAGGTGCGCCAG
>DATGUX010000157.1:0-9186 GCA_035300985.1 Fodinibius sp. | reverse complement strand
TTCCACCGTTTTCTGAAGAATATCGATCATCTTGAAAAAGGAGGGATGCTGCAATCTTTTGTAGAAGATTATTACACCGGCCAGCATGCAGGCAGTATCCCGGACGAGGTATATGTGAGTGATGACCTCACCAATGACGAGCCGCTGCGCCAGTATCTGCACGAACAGCGTGGAAAAAAAGTGCGGATCCATCGACCGCAGCGCGGCCAAAAGGCTAAGATGATTCGCATGGCGCTTTCCAACGCCAAATTGCTGCTGGGAGAACGTAAGCTGGAGAAGGAAAAGGCTGCCCGCAAGCGCATCCCGCATTCCGTTAAAGAGCTTAAAGAACATTTGAATCTGGACCGGCTGCCGCGGCGCATCGAGTGTTTTGACAACTCAAATCTGCAGGGCAGCGATCCGGTGGCGTCTATGGTCTGTTTTGTAGATGCGCGCACAAGAAAGAGCGAGTATAAGCGATTTCATATAAAAACGGTGGAAGGCCCTGATGATTTTGCTTCTATGGAAGAGGTGCTCAGCCGCCGCTACGGGCGTGTGATGCGCGAAAAACAACAAATTCCTGATCTGATCGTCGTTGACGGAGGCAAAGGACAGCTCAGCAGTGCAGTTGCAGCTTTGCAGGAAATTGGCTTTTATGGAGAGTGTGAAATTATCGGCTTGGCCAAGCGCCTGGAAGAAGTTTTTGTTCCTAACCGCTCGGAGCCGATTATGATTCCTAAAAAATCATCGGCCTTAAAGCTGTTGCAGCGCGTTCGGGACGAAGCGCATCGTTTTGCCATTAACTTTCACCGGCAAAAGCGCTCTAAACGAACCATAAAGACTGAGCTTACGCAGATAAAAGGAATAGGCGAAAAAACAGCTCAGAAAATGCTTGGCCATTTTGGATCGGTAAAGTCAGTGCAAAATGCCGATTTAGAACAGTTACAGGCTGAAATTGGCGAGAAAATGGGTCGGCGTGTGCACAGCTATTTCCATGAAAACGGTGAATAAATAAAACTGAGGCCTCACATTAATATGTGATACAGATATATACACTGAACACGTACCATACTAACAGTTCATTAATAAAAGTGGAACAAATGGTGCGTTTTTTACGTATTCAATAAGTGATAAGACAAAAAATGAATCGCAACGCATTTTAAATTTGTTCTGATCATAGAATGAAGCTGGTAACTTGCAACTGCAGAAATAACAGTTGCAATATCGGGTTAAAATTCTTAAATCAGTCGTGAGGATATTATGAAGCTTGAACAGTCTAAACATATCAGTAAAAAGTATAAGCAACTGGATGATAAAGATTTGGTTCGCTTTTATCGTCAAAACGGTGATGAGCAAGCATTTAGCGAGTTAATGAATCGTCATCAGACGAAGATCTATTCCTATATCTACAGTATGGTAGGCAGTGCCGGGAAGGCTGACGATATCTTCCAGGAGACCTTTACCAAGGTGATCACCAAGATGGATGATACCTACAACGAACAGGGTAAATGGATCGCTTGGGTCATGCGTATAGCCCATAATGCAACTATTGATTATTTAAGAAAACAAAAACGGTTTGTGGACGTTAGCTCTAACTACGACAAGGAATCAAACACTGATTTCTATGATCGTTTGCCTGATGAGGATCTTGTCAGCGCACAGGAACAGCTTGAGAAGGATGAAGCTAAAAGTAGTCTGATGAAGCATATAGGCGAATTACCTGAGGAACAACGTCAAGTGGTAATGTTGCGACATTATTACGAAATGCCGTTTAAAGAAATTGCCGATTTGACCGATGTTTCTATCAATACCGCGCTGGGTCGCATGCGGTATGCGTTGATAAATCTTCGAAAACTTTTTGAAAAAGAAAAAGAACAAGAAGAACAGAGTTATGCGCAACGAGAATAATGACTGTATCCGGTATCTAATGAAGGAAATGGATCCTTCAGAAGAATTGCTGATGGAACGAGCAATGATGGAGGACGAGGACCTGCTTATTGAGGTTGAAAGCATGCGCCAGACACTCTCTAAGCTGGACCGTCTTCCTCAAAAAAGTCCTTCTTCGGAAGTGACCGACAGCGTCTTAGAACAAGCCGCCAAGCAGGCGGAGCTCAATCGATCGGCACAAAAATCGACGGGCTCAGTGTATAGATACGCTGTAGCAGCCACGCTGGCACTTACCTTGACTGCCGGCGGCGCGTGGTTATTCATGGGGAGTTCGACCGATAGATCATCACAACAGCTTAGGGCGGATCAGGAGGTGGGTAGCCAACCGGTTTTTGATATTGCCGAAATTGCCTCATTCGCTAAAGTACCGGCTACAGAAAAAAAAGAAGTCGATCCTTGGGTTGATCGTAATGATGTGCTTGAGTTTGGGGCCTCAACGCTTAAGAACAGCGATCAGTTCAACGCCTTGCGTCAACGTTCCACACGCAAGCTTCAGCTAATTGATTCGCCAACTATCCAAAGGGAGCGCGTAAAATCCATTCAGCTAACAGGCACTGGTAACTAAAAGGTATTATCTTACATTTCAATGGCCGGCGCAGGTTATATTCTATTCTATTAGTGTAGCGTAATATTTTTGCGACCGCTGAAAGATAGAGTGCGCGATATCTTTAAACCACTGAAACAACACCAAAAAATTAGGAATATAGGGCAGGCTTATCGCATTGCCGCAACCGCTCACCTTCAGGATATTGATAAGGAATGATTATCCATACCGATGCGATTATCTTTCGAACCGTAGATTACCAGGAGTCCAGTAAGATTGTCACTATGTTCACTCGTGAGCACGGTAAAATTGCGCTGATGGTGCGGGGCGTCAAAAAGCCTAAAAGCAAGTTTTCGGGTCTGATGGAAGTGGGCAACCTGCTGGATGTTGTGTATTACTATAAACCATCACGATCAGTACAGTTTCTCTCGGAAGCCAGCTATTTCGAAAAAACATTAAGCCTGCGTACCAATTTTGAAAAGATGGCTACGATGACTTCGGCCGTGGAGCTCATCAGCCAGCTGCTGCACGATGACGAGGTAAACGAACCATTATTTGATTTCACTCAGAAAATGCTGCTTTGGCTGGATGAAACGGACATTTATTCGCCACTGCTCTTTCCTTATCTGCAGGTCAGACTCACTTCGCTCGCGGGTATCGATTTACAGCTTGATACCAATATAGCGGACGGGCAAACGAACTATTTAAATATCGAATCGGGTTTGGTAAGTAGTGAAAGTATTTCTTCGCATGCTTATAAACTGACGGCCAGTCAATTTGAATTTTTAGTTAAGGCATTAAGGTCGAAGAGTTCCAGACTCTTTGATATCCCATTTAGAAGGGGGGAATTAAAATCTTTAGTTGACCATTTAGATCGTTATCTTAAATTCCATGTAGAGGGATTAAGAGACCGAAAATCGGATGCTATCTTTGAACAAATTCTGCAGGAGTCCACATGAAAACTATCAATCGCTATCTTACCGGGCTATTGTTGGTCCTTATCGGTATATTGGTTGGGACTCTTTTTGCTCTTTATCAGCAAGAAGACTCACCAAAGGTTGATCATGCAGAGGTTAAAACTACCGAGATTAAATATAGCTCACAGCCATTTTTCAGTGAAGAGCAGCTTCAGAGGCTGGATAGCCGGTTTCTGTTTAAAGAGATAGCTCAGAGGGTACGGCCTTCCGTTGTTTATGTACAAACGGAAGTGCCTATCGGTCGAGAGGATCTACCCGATGATGAATATCACAAAGAAGAGCAAGGCTTTTGGGGAGATTTCTTCCCGCGTAAAGCGCGAACCGTTGGCTCGGGTATTATCATAAGCAGCGATGGCTATATTTTGACGAATAACCACGTCATAGACCGCGCCACGGATGATGGCATAGAGGTTACACTCTATGATAAGCGAAAATTTGCTGCTCGTGTAGTAGGTAATGATCCAACCACGGATTTAGCGGTGATGAAAATTGATGCTCAGAAACTGCCGGCTATTACCATAGGGAATTCCAATAAAGTAGAAGTGGGCGAGTGGGTGCTGGCTATTGGTAATCCTTTTCGGCTGCGCTCTACCGTCACCGCCGGTATCGTAAGCGCCCTCAGCCGCGATATGCGTATCATTCATGATCGCAGACGTGTGGAAAACTTTATCCAGACTGATGCCGCCATTAATAAAGGAAATAGCGGTGGAGCGTTGGTTAATACCAGTGGCGAGCTGATTGGCGTAAATACGGCCATTGCATCAATGAGCGGAAACTATCAGGGCTATGGGTTTGCAGCTCCCTCGAATTTAGCCATAAAGGTAGCGGAAGATATTATCCGCTATGGAGAAGTCCACCGCGGGCTTTTAGGGGTGACGATCAGTTCTGTTAATGCCGGTACGGCTAATGAGCTTGAAATGGACAGCATTCGCGGGGTCCGTATTGTGGATGTGGCCAAAGGCGGGGCAGCAGATAAGTCCGGGCTGCGAAGTAATGACGTTGTGTTAAGCGTAAATGGTCGGGTAGTTAATAAATCAAATGAACTGCAGCAACAGATAGCAGTGCTGAGACCCGGAGATACGGTTAATCTTAAGCTTTGGCGCTCAGGCGAAAGTATTCATAAAAAGGTCAGGCTACAGCAGTTGCCGACAGAGGAACAGTAACCATTTACCGGCGCCCAAGCGGTTGGTCTATTAATTTCGACAGTATTTAGACTATTCTTTTTTTCGGTTGAAGGCCTGTTCAAGCTTCCCGAGTCTTTTTTCAATATCCAACAGCTTTTGAAGAATCAGTACATGCGTTTTACCCGCATCGATACCTACGGGACTTTCATCACTTTTGATCTGTTCAAGTATTTGCCGGTAGTGCTCATCAGATATATTAATATCCATATAAGAATAGTTGATGTCGCTTTAACTATGGGATGTTATTTTAAAGGCGGGCGTTATGTGGCGAAGGTCAGCCTACCTTATATCCTTCTTTGGTAAGATAGTCTTTAATTTTGGATACATGATCGCCCTGAATTTCAATCGTTTTGGCGTAACTGGTGCCTCCGGCGCCGCACTGCTGCTTTAATTTCTTTTCAAGATCCTCAATGACTTGTGGATTGTGTTGAATATTGCTGATAACGGTAACTGTTTTTCCGCGTCGTCCGCCGGTCTCTTTTCTAACTTTAATAGCCATAATTTTATTCGTTGTCTGTTTTTTCTTTTTCCTTCTGCTCTTCCTTCCACTGCTTATATATTTTCATATGATCTCGGTAGACATCATAGACGCAGCGTGAACAGCCGCTGCCGCAGCAATCATTAGGAAGGGGTTTGATTGGTTTACGCATAAGTAAAGATTGCTTTAGTCCCGCATCATCAAAAGTAAGATGCATGCGGTACAGCCGTTAACCTGCCTCGCTATATGATTCGGGGCGTTTGGTTTTCATTTCAGATCCATTGGCGGTAAAGTTCTTCAGATGCCACATGAAGCGCTGAAATTTTGAGTTGGGCAGGTTAAAAGATATAACCGATTGGGCCGCACGGCGTAAGGTCTTGTCGGCATCGGTATATTCATCAATATCTACAATGACCAAACCGTTAAACTCCTGTACCTTTTTCAGGAAATATCGTTCCTGTGGAGTGGCATATTTTACCCGCGACTGCGAATTTCCGGTATAACTGCCACACAGTTTGCCTCCATTTTTGAAGTACAGAATAACATCCGTCTGGTCGAAACTGTCAAATAGCCCGTCAAGCTTCTTGAAAGTATCCGATTCAATTTTTGATACATAATTTTCGGTATCAATCGTCTTAACGTCTCGATTGATGTTTTTAGCAATATCGCGGACAGCTTTTTTCTTATTTGGCTGATACAGCCCCAGAAAAAGCGAAAGATGGTGTTGCGGTTGCTCTGCCGTTTGTTTCAGGTGATCTTTCAGCTTACTATACTGAGAGTCATTGTAAATGACGTGCTGAAATTCGTTGTCAGCTGTTTTAACTTCCATAATTTTTCGCTTTTATGTTGGCTTGAAAGGTAACCCTAATATATGAATTGTCAATAGTTTATAGAAATGATACTGTCCGGCAGATGTTAAAGCAGAGCTCCTATCTCATCGAGATCATTTGACCATCCTGCAAGCGAAACCGGCCCAGAAGATTAGCGGTCAGACAGGAGTGCACGGGCAGTATTGTTATAAGATCACCCACGCTGTAGGTATTGAAATCCTCGGCCCGGCAGGAAATGATACCGTGCTCTTGCGAAATCTTGCGCAGAAAAGTTGATCGATCCGGTACGGCCCATCCGGCCGTTGCCTTCTGAGCCACATAGCCGAAACAGTCACTTTGCGTCTCGGGTAACTGTAACCCTTCCTTGGAAAAGTGAACAGCTCCGCCATAAATAGCCATTTCATTGCGTTTGGGGAAAAGCTCTACTACGGGACATGCGACGGCTACGGCAATATCTTCGGTGCGGCAGCTGCCGATTTGCTGCTGCATCAGGTCGTAAAAGATAAAATTGCCCGGACTGATGGCATCGATTCCCGTAAAATCAGTTGCCACCGAGCAGCAGGGGGTATCGCCGATGCAGATCTCAAGAGCGTCCCAATCATCAGATAATGCTTCTTTAAGGCTGTCGATCTGTGTGAGAGTATTTTGGTGAACTTCCAGGATCTCCTGCTTTGATCTTGCCCCATAGGAATGTCCGGGATGAGAATAGAAGCCGACCAGGTCAATCCGGTTGGTTTCATTTCTGATAGTATGAACCAGCTCGCGTATAGTCTCTGTGTTGGATGGAGAGAGTCCTGTTCGTCCCGAGCCGATATCCAATTCAATACAGGCTTGTACCTGATGGGAGAGGGCGCGATTTAACTGCCGGGCCGTTTCTGCTGAGTTGATCAGGACCGTCAGGCGAATCTCTGCAGCCAGGTCATTAATGGCATCGGCCTCGCGCAGGTTGCAGGGAAAAGCAATGGCGATGTCCTCCCAGTTGTGGTCGACAAAATAACGGGCCATACTTACCGATGATACCGTGATGGATTGTACACCTTCCTCACGCAGCCACTCACCGATGGCCGCGGACTGATGCGTTTTCATATGGGGTTTAAAATCAAGCTGATGCTTTTCAGCTTTACGGACCATTCTGCTGATGTTGGTACGACAAACCTGCTCATCCAGCAGAAGGGTAGGCGTGCTTATGTTGTCCATAACTACGTTAGATCAAATTGAGAATAAGGCGTATGGGTAAAATGTTTTGGGAAATATTTAGTATCAAGGTAATACGGCCTGTGCTGCAAAAGTGCAGCTCCAAGGCTGATCTTAGTCCATCTCCCGGGCAACCTTCTCAACCTCATTCCAAACACGAAAGACATTACCGGAGGCTATTTTCTGAATATCATCAGCACTATAGCCTCGCTTTAGCAGTTCGTCAAACAGATTGGGATAGTCAGAGACGTCTTTCAGTCCTTCAGGCAAGGTATTGCCAACGCCGTCAAAATCCGATCCCAGACCCACATGGTCAATTCCTGCCAGTTCTACAATGTGATCGATATGGTCGGCCACTTTGCTGACGTCGGTAAAATGGAACTGCTCTTCATACAGTTGTTTGTAGAGTTTTTGGGCCTCTTCACTGCCGGCCTCAAGACCCTTTTCTTCAATTTGTTTGCTGATGCGATCGCGCAATCCCTGGGAGTTGGCTCTTGAAGCACTATCCAAAAAGGTGGATCCGAAGTTGACCATAATAACGCCGTCATTTTCGGCCAGTTTTTTAATCATGTCGTCGTTCATATTCCGCTCAAAACCGGGAGTAAAGTACCGTGCGGAGGAGTGGGAAGCGATAACGGGTGCTTCGGTAACATCCATAACGTCATAGAAGGTTTCATCGTTTATATGAGATACATCCACCATGATGCCTGTGCGGTTCATCTCTCTGACTACCTTCGTTCCGAAATCACTGAGTCCGTTATGGGTATCTTCCGTCTTATCATAGGAGGAGTCGCCGATCTGGTTATCTTCGCCATGGGTTAAAGTGATATAGCGGATGCCGCGATCGTAAAAGTATTTTACATTGGAAAGGTCGGTTCCAATCGGGGCACCGTTTTCCATGCCCATTGGCAGGGAAATTAGTCCTTTCTCAAACTGCTGCTTAATCTCCTCGGGAGAGGTAGCAACGGCAAATTTATCCGGATGTTCTTCGGCGATGCCTTCAACCATATCAATCAGGCTGTCGGCCAGTGCTTTGGCGCCGCCCGTGTGCTGATAACTTGTGGGAATATAGATGGACATGAAAGGGGCATCCAGTCCGCCTTCCTTCGCGCGGGGATAGTCGAAGTCTCCGCCGGCTTCTTTGGAGATGTCCTCCCAATGATTGTTAAGCCGGTAGGGCACGTCAATGTGTCCGTCAACAATAATGAACTTATGGGCAAGCTCTTTACCGGTTGGCGGCTGCTCGCTTTTCTCCTTGGCAGAGGAGGAGCAACCGACTGTTAAGGTTGCTGCCAATAATAGTAAAAGTAAATATCTGCTCATGTTAAATTATCCCTAATTAAAGTATTTATAATGTAAGTTGAAGAGTCTGGAAATAATGGTAAGGATGCAAGTTTTATAAAACATTTTACAACAACTCAGCCTAAAGTATCTTATCCTGCAATAAATGCCATCAGCAGAATAACCTTTCAATAAAATGAAGATAGATTACACGAGATGTTCACTCTTCATGCTGTCGGTCGGAGTAGCTCTTTTTTTATGGGGATGTTCCGGAAATAATAGCGACAAATCTATGGATGAACATAGAAAGGAGGTCAAAGAGATTATAACGGCTATATCAGCAGATTCCATTAAGGAGAGTGTTCAGACCTTGGCAGGTTTCCATACGCGGCACACGGCTTCAGACACCGTTAGCGATAGCTCAGGCATCGGGGCTGCCCGTCGGTGGATTCACAAGAAGTTCCGGCAGTATCGCCGTGCATCTGATAATCGTTTGAAGGTTTATTACGATCGTTATATTGAGCAAAAGCACCGTCGTCTGGAGGAGCCCACCGAAATTGTTAATGTTATAGCCATGCTGCCGGGAACCCAGCTGGAAAGCAAAGAGCGACTATATGTGGTGAGTGGCCACTACGATTCGCGGGTATCTGATGTAATGAACGATAGCAGCTATGCACCCGGAGCAAATGATGATGCTTCCGGTACGGCGGCCGTGCTGGAGCTGGCACGGGTACTCTCGCAACACCGTTTTGACGCAACCATCATTTTTATG
>DATGUX010000156.1:0-2796 GCA_035300985.1 Fodinibius sp. | reverse complement strand
AAAGATCACCGTACGGATTATGAAACTTCTGACGTGGATGGCGTAATGGATGGAGAGATTGATGACTTTATCAATGAGTATTTGCTGTCAATAGCTTCATCAGAAAAACCGGAATAATGATTAAAGTAGGCATTACCGGCGGCATTGGCAGCGGAAAATCTACTGTTTGTGAGGTGTGGGCCGGCCAGGGCGGTTTTGTGCTCAACGCTGATGCCTTGGCCAAACAGCTGATGGCCGGCAATGAGGATGTGAGAAAAGAACTGATCGGTGCCTTTGGACCGGCCGCATTTCATGCCGACGGATCGTTGAATCGGGCCCATCTGGCTGAGCAGGCCTTCCGCAGGGACAGGGTGGATGAGCTTAATGCAATTGTACATCCCCGTCTGCCGTCGCTGCTCCGCCAAAAAATGAGGCAGGCTTCCCGGGAAGGATATAAGGTGGGCATCTATGAAGCGGCCCTTCTGCTTGAGCTTACAAAGGATCGGCTTGATTACTTTGATTATATCGTGCTGGTGCTGGCTGATGAAAAGCGCCGGCTTCGGTGGGTGAGCAAGCGCGATGATAGTGCCACGGCCAATGTAAAAAGCCGCGTGGACAAGCAGCGCAATTTTGAGCAGGCCGTTTCTCAGGCCCATATTGTTATCCGAAACAATGGGACACTGGCGCAGTTGAAGGGAAAGGCGCGCAGGGTCTTTGATACCTTTTTGTCTTCATCCTATTAGATTCCATTAATATGATAGCAAAAACAACAGGCTTAATTTAACTTTCAGAACTCATTTAAAGGAGATGTTATGGTAGATCGCAAAAGGAATCGGGTTATTACCCTGGAAGAATATATTATTCAGGCACAAAACAAATTTCCGGGAGCGACCGGGGAGCTCTCGCAGCTGCTTCGTGATATCGGACTGGCGGCAAAAATTATCTCGCGGGAGGTCAATAAAGCCGGAATTACCAACATCCTGGGCGAGGACGGTTCCACCAATGTTCACGGCGAATCCGTTAAAAAACTGGATCTTTTTGCCGACAGTCAGCTTATCTCAGCCTTAAACCGGTCGGAGATCACCTGTATGGTGGTATCCGAAGAAAATGACGGCATCGTTGAGCTGGATAGCGACGGCGGCAAATATATTGTCTATATGGATCCGCTGGATGGTTCTTCAAATATTGATGTCAACGTATCGATTGGGAGTATTTTTTCCATATATATCCGTAAAAATGACAGCAAAGAGCCGCTCACCGAACAAGACGGCCTGCAGCCGGGCACCCAGCAGGTAGCAGCTGGTTATGTATTGTACGGATCCAGCACGATGATGGCTTACACAACCGGCGCTGGCGTCTCGCTGTTTACCCTGGACCCCAGTATTGGCGAGTTTGTATTGTCGGACAGCAAAATCAGGATTCCTGATCACGGCACTATCTACAGCGTCAATGAGGGCAGCTATCATTCGTGGGATGAGGGGCTGAAGCAGTACGTCAAATATTGTCAGGTAGAAGATTCGGAAACCCACAGGCCCTACAAGGCACGGTATATCGGTTCTATGGTGGCCGATGTGCACCGTACGTTGGTGAAGGGCGGTATCTTTATCTATCCCAACAGCAGTCAATATCCAAACGGAAAGCTGCGGTTGATGTACGAATGCAATCCGCTCAGCTTTGTTATTGAACAAGCCGGCGGCATGGCCATCGATTGCAAGGGACGTATTATGGAGATTCGGCCGGAGGCCATTCATCAGCGGACGCCCATCTTTATAGGGTCAAAGCAGAATGTGCTCAAGGTCAAAGAGTTTTTGGATAAATATGCACCAGAACGAATACAAAACTAAGCTACAATACTGATGGATTATACCCGCCGATCTTTTTTGCAAGCTATATCATCTGCTGCCATAGGTGCCTTGGGAGGTACTTTATTCGCCCCAGCCGTTAATCAAGAGATACAGGAAGATGATTTCTCCGTCGTCCCCGATGATGGGACTATTCTTTTTCAGGGCGACTCTATAACCGATGCAGGCCGTAACAAAAAGCTTCGTTCAGCGAATGGCGGACTGGGAAAGGGCTATGCCTTTTTAGCGGCCGCGCGGCTTCGTCAGCGTTTGGCTCAACGGCGTCCCGACTGCTATAATCGCGGCATCAGTGGAAATAAAGTATTTCAACTGGCCGACCGCTGGCAGGAGGATACTTTAGCTTTGGAGCCGGAGCTGCTGAGTATTCTGATAGGCGTTAACGATTTTTGGCACACCCTTACGGGCGGCTATCAGGGCACCGTGGAAACCTATGAGCAAGATTTTAGATCACTTCTGAAGCAAACTAAAACACAATTGCCGCAGGTAAGGCTGGTTATTGGCGAGCCTTTTGTTGTACGGGAGGGATCAGCAATTGGGAAAGAGTGGTTTCCTGACTTCCGGGCCTACCAAAAGGCGGCGAAAAAGATTGCCCGGGATTTTAAAGCCGGCTTTATTCCGTATCAGTCCGTATTTGATGAAGCCTCAAAAGAAGTAAAACCAACATACTGGACGGCTGACGGGGTGCATCCAACGCTGGCAGGCTCACAACTGATGGCCGAAGCCTGGCTGCAAACGGTCAACCGCATGTAAATAGGCAGTTATTGAAGCAGAACTACGGATGTTTCTTTGATTAAATCCAGATTAAGGCATTCGTGATTTATCTAACCTGTTAAATGAGCTCCGGTTGTAGTCCACCTCCATGGTGCCCTACAACTTAAATAGTTTCGACTGCGACTACGCTCAGGCAGTACCGGCCAGGCTGCTAATTCCGCTTGGTTGATCCTGTGGAATTGGA
>DATGUX010000155.1:0-3521 GCA_035300985.1 Fodinibius sp. | reverse complement strand
CGGCCTTCCTGAGTTCGAATGGAGCTTTTCGTGTCGCCGCGTCCCAAGACCTCTACAACCAGCTCATGGTCGACAAAAGCATCAAAAAGATCGGAAATATCAGCCTTTTGGGCGCCGATAAGGATATCTACATCGCCAATGGTTTCTTTAGCGCGGCGCAGCGAGCCGGCAATTTTAATGGTTTCCACGCCTTCCCGGTCCTTTAGGAAATCGAATAAAGGGCGGGCAACGTCGAATGCCTGATCCAGCCGGCAGCGCTCGTCGAATTGCTGCATCCATTCGATAGAATTAAGTATTTTCTGAGCCGATTTCTCACCCAGCCCATCGAGAGAGGCTACACGCCCGTCCTGACAGGCCTGTTTCAATTCCTCCAGCTCGGAGATCCGCAGCTCTTTGTGAATTTTAGCAATGTTTTTTGGCCCTAATCCCGAAATGTCCAGCCATTTGATGACTCCTTCCGGAATACGATCGCGCAGATTTTCCAGCACATCAATGGTGCCGTTTTGGGCATATTGGCTGATATCCTCTGCAATAGAATTACCGATGCCTTTGATGTCGGTGAGGTTGTCATCTTCAATATAACCATTGATATCATCTTCCAGCGATTCAATGGTCTGGGCCGCGCGATCAAAGGCGATGGCACGGAAGCGATTTTCACCGGCCAGCTGCATCAGTTGGTATATTTCGCGCAGTCGTTCGGCCACTTCTTGATTAGTTATGGGCATTTTATAAGCTTTTTTATGCAGTTAAATATTAGGAATCGAGATAAGCATTGACCTCATGGGCAAATTGCTTGAAATCGTCAACTTGATATTTGGTTATATTGAATACAATTTCCCAATTGATTTTATGATAGTTGTGGACAGCGATATTCCGAAATCCAACGGCTTTCTTCATTACTTTCGCCGTAGAGTCTGTTAATATATCCAACTTGTTTAGCTGAAGGAAAGTATCTGCCATTGTATCGGGTACATCCTGTTCGCTTGACGACAAGATATGGCTGCTGATATCAACACAAAGTTGAACCGCACGTTCCAGGTTTACCGAGATAATGTCCTGCAAATCAAAATCATCTTCAAAAGCCGCTGCTTTTGACGGCCTTTTCTGTTCAACGCGGCTAATACAATGGCGGAGGGATTCAAGCTTTTCCGCAATTATTTGCCGATCCATCGTTCCCTCCGCTCCTTGAGTATTCGGTTGTGGTAAGGCATCATATCAGCCTGATTAAACAGCATTTTGTTGATTATTTGGGCATACAACAGGTGGTCGCGGCAAAACAGGAGTTTCCCTTTTGTGAGGATTTGATGCAATAAGGTTCCCGATATTTCCTGTAGGTCAATGAGATCAATCGGACGACCGAAAGCCGATGCCAGCTCTTCGATTAACTTCTGCTTGCCGGTGGCCGTTAGTGGCTCAGGACCGGCAACAGCTATGTCCAAATCACTGTCGGCCGTTGCCCGCTGTTTGGCCACAGACCCAAATAGAATAGCCAACTTTAGTGCTGGATATTGTTTAAGCACTTTTTTTAATTTTTGCCTTGTCTCCATCTGTATGCGAATTTATAAATGTCTCTAAACATCAAAATACAAAAGTGCGTTCTAAATGTAGAATTATTTGATGCTTTCTTCGAATGCCTCAGGCCGGTATGAGATTAAAATGAATACTTAAATAACGTTGTAAAGACGGCTGGAAAAGTGCTGTAGAGTATGATAGCTTATTAAATGAACGCGTTTATTGGTTAGATCTGTTCCTAAAAGATCATTAATACGCCTATTTGCTGATAACACCACCGCTAATTCTCAGTAGCGAGGGAATTAATTCCTTCGCTACTGAGGAAACCCTTATTTAAAAGCAACCAACGGTAATCATTGTTAATGTTAACCGGTAAACACATTAAACAAGTTTTACAGCAAAGAAACAGTCTTTCTCTTACTTTGTGGGGTTATCGGGATAAAATGAAAGATCTTTTGTATGTATAAATGGCTCTGTCGTATTGGCTTCTTATTTTCTGTATTCTTATGCCTGCAGGTTGGTGAAGTTACAGCGCAGCCGCAATCTCCTTCCGAATTTCTGGGTTATGAATTGGGCAGCCGGTGGACTCCGCATCATAAAGTGATGGATTATATTCGCCACATAGCCGAGGAGTCGCCTTTGGTGGAAGCGCGGAAATATGGGGAATCCAACGAGGGCCGCAGCCTGATGCTCATCTATATTTCTGCAGAGTCAAATATGGATCGGCTGGAGCAGATCCAGGTGAATAATTTGAAAAGAACGAGCCTGATCGAAGGCGAGCCTTCGGCGGAGAAGACGGCTATAGTGTGGCTCAGCTATAATGTGCACGGCAATGAACCCTCCAGCAGCGAGGCCGCTATGAAAACGCTTTATGAGCTGGTGCGTCCCAACAATGCTAAGACCAAGCGATGGCTGGAGAATGTAGTAGTGATTATTGACCCGATGCTCAACCCCGACGGACGCGACCGCTATGTCAGCTGGTATAAGCAGACGGCCGGGGCTGATCCCAATGTGCATCCAGCTGCACGTGAGCATCATGAGCCATGGCCCGGCGGACGAACCAATCATTATTATTTTGATTTGAACCGTGACTGGGCCTGGCTTATTCAAAAGGAGAGCCGGGCGCGACTGGCTGAATATCAGCGGTGGATGCCGCATATTCATGTCGATTTCCATGAGCAGTATTATAAGAATCCCTATTACTTTGCGCCCGGGGCAGAGCCTTATCATAATGCCATCACCGATTGGCAGCGCGACTTCCAGCATACGATCGGAGAGAATAATGCCGAATATTTTGATGAACATAACTGGCTTTACTTTACCGGTGAGGTCTTCGACCTTTTTTATCCAAGCTACGGCGATACCTATCCTATATTTAACGGAGCTATCGGCATGACCTATGAGCAGGGCGGGCACAGCCGTGCCGGCTTAGGTATCCTGAAGGTTGAGGGAGATACGCTAAGGCTGAATGATCGCGTTATGCATCATGTAACAACGGGTTTTTCAACCGTAGAGGTGAGCTCTCGGAAAGCCGATAAGATTGTGGATGAGTTTGAGGCATACTACGATCAGGCCGCTCAGGATCCCTCCGGCAAATACAAAACCTACGTTTTCAAGGCCGACAACGATCCGGATAAATTGCAGGCCTTTTTTAGTCTGCTGGATCGGCACCGCATAGAATATGGGAAGGCCCGCAAAAGCCGGACGTTTAGCGGCTATAACTATCAGAAGGGGCGCACTGAAAGGGTAGAGGTCAACGAAGGCGATTACCTGGTCAGTGCTTACCAGCCAAAGTCGGTACTGGCACGCGTTTTATTGGAGCCCCGTCCCGAATTGTCGGATTCGCTCACCTATGATATTACGGCCTGGGCGCAGCATTACGCTTTTGGCCTGGATGGTTATGCCCTTACCCAGAGGCTGAATGCCGAGCCGGCCTCCTTTACGAAGCAATCCGTTGATAACGCTGTGGTCGGCAGGCCATATGCTTATTTGGCTGAATGGCAGAGCCT
>DATGUX010000154.1:0-2520 GCA_035300985.1 Fodinibius sp. | reverse complement strand
GTCCTGCGTATCGGTGAGGAAGTTTTCGATATTGCGCATTACCGGATCCAGATATTGGCCTTCGTGGAGCATCATGCCGTACCAGTCGGCCAGCTGCGCCTTCCAGTGAAGCTGCCACTTGGTAAGAGTGTGCTTTTCCAGTTGCTCATGCGCCTTGATGATCAGCATGGCCGCGGCGGCTTCGAATCCCACGCGTCCTTTGATACCGATAATGGTGTCGCCCACGTGAATGTCGCGGCCGATGGCGTAGGACGAAGCCAGCTTGTCAAGGGCCTGGATCAACTCCACCGGATCATATTGGCTACCGTTGAGGGCGGCCGGCTCTCCCTTCGCGAACGAAAGCGTAATCGTTTGAGGCTCCGTCTCCGTAAGCTGGCTCGGATAAGCCTCTTCGGGGAGGGGCTGGTCGGAAGTCAGCGTTTCGGCCCCGCCCACGCTGGTGCCCCATAGTCCTTTGTTAATGGAATATTTGGCTTCTTCCCATTCCAAATCCGCTCCCTGTTGTTTCAGGAAGGCCACCTCTTCCGCACGGCTGAGCTGCTGGTCGCGGATGGGAGTAATAATTTCCAGATCCGGGGCCACGATATTGAAAACGAGATCAAAACGAACCTGATCGTTGCCGGCTCCGGTGCTGCCGTGGGCCAGGGCATCAGCTCCAACTTCCAGGGCATATTCGGCAATGGCTACGGCCTGGAATACCCGCTCGGAGCTTACCGACAGCGGATAGGTATTATTTTTAAGGACATTGCCAAAAATGAGAAAACGAATGACTTGCTCATAAAACTTCTCGGTGTGATCAATACTTTTATGCGAGTGGGCCCCTAAATTGAAGGCGTGCTCCTTCTTTTGTTCAAGCTCCGTTGGGCTAAATCCGCCGGTGTTGACCAGCACGGTATGTATTTCAGCATTATACTGCTGCTTAAGATATGGCAGGCAGTAAGAGGTATCGAGCCCTCCGCTGAAGGCCAGCACAATTTTCTTTTTGTCAGACATTATTAGAATAGTGAAGTATTATTTAGGATTTTTTTTGTTTTGCGTTGAATATGTCGCTGATGCAGCCGCAGGAATCGTTTGAATTTCTTCCAGCGCGTGCGTTTATCGGTCATCTCCGACTGCTCATTATGTTGCTTGGGATCGTAGAGCATGCCGGTGCAGAGGCAGCCCTTTCGACTTTCGTCGGTAAGTATATCATAGTTGGGGCAGCTTTGACAGCCTTTCCAAAAAGTTTCGTCGGTGGTCAGCTCGGAGTAAGTGACCGGTTTATATCCCAGATCCGAGTTGATCTTCATTACGGCCATACTGGTGGTAATACCGAAAATTTTGGCATTGGGATATTTTTCGCGAGAGAGTTCAAAAACCCTGGTTTTAATTTTTCGGCCAAGACCCAGTTTGCGATAGTGTGGATGTACAATGAGCCCGGAATTGGCGATATATTGCTTATTTTGCCAGCTTTCAATATAGCTAAAGCCGGCCAGTTCCCCATTATCTTCGTCAATGGCCACAATGGCTTTGCCTTCTTTCATTTTGGATCGGATATACTCGGGCTTGCGTTTAGCAATACCGGTACCGCGCTGCTTGGCTGCCTTTTCCATAATATCGCAAATCCCTTCGGCATGGTGCAGATGCTGCGAGTCAGCTACAGTTATTTGAATGTCCATGGTTGGTATAAAATTAGTATCGCATAGTCATCACAAGAGTGATGATGAAAAAAAATGTCGGAGTATTGTGGTCGGAGTGCGGAGGAGCCAAAGGTCAGGCTCTCCGCAAAAGAGAGGTATTAGGAGCCCAGGAGGGCCCGCGGTCGCCGGATTGGCCGAAGTGGAAGCACAGGTAGGATATCTGCAACAGCCGGGCTGTTGGATAGTGCGAGTGCGATATGTCTTCCGTCTAATTTCATTACAGCATATATTAAGGTTTCTGTGAATAAATGCAAAATATTTTTATGTATGTTTACTTCTTGGTTGACCGGCACTATTATTATCTGGATTTTATTTGCAAACAACAGGCCTAAAGCGAGCAGTAAATGAATGAAAAGTTGATGAATAACGCCCGGGAGGCCCTTCAGGAATATTGGGGCTATCCCTCTTTTCGTGAAGGACAGGATGAAGCAATAGCTTCTGTTCTGCAGCGCCGTAATACCATGGTGCTCTTTCCAACGGGCGGGGGAAAGTCGCTCTGCTATCAGGTTCCGGCTATGGTGTTTGAAGGGTTGACGGTGGTTATCTCTCCGTTGATTGCGCTGATGCAGGATCAGGTCCAGCAGCTCAATGAGCGGGGCGTTAGCGCCACTTTTATTAACAGCACGCTATCCTCATGGGAGGTGGAGCAGCGACTGGTCAATGCCCGTAACGGTATGTATGAGCTGCTCTATTGCGCTCCGGAGCGGCTGCACACCCCGTTGTGGCAGGCTGAGCTGCCCGGGCTGAATATTGATTTAATAGCCATTGACGAGGCGCATTGTATTTCCGAATGGGGGCATGACTTTCGTCCAAGTTATCGCGAGATTTATCCGGCTTTTGA
>DATGUX010000153.1:0-15076 GCA_035300985.1 Fodinibius sp. | reverse complement strand
TGCGCATCTCTTTTACGGAGTCGGGATTCATCTCAATGACCACGTAGGGGATGTCAGTATCATCCAGAGCCCATACCAGGTAGCGCCCGGCAGGACCGTAGCCAACAATGATAGCATGATCTTCTAATAAGGCCGTGTCTGAAACGGAGGCATTACCTTCGGTTTCCCGTGATGATGAACGGGCCAGAAAATTGCCGACAGCCGTACCGCCTTCCATAAGCCAGGGAGTGAGGATCATGAGCAGAACAGCAACCGCAATGAAGATCTGTGATCCTGTCTCGGCCATACCGGCAGGGAAGAGTCCGGACAGCCGGCCGGCTCGTTCAAGGACAAAGCTAAATTCTCCAATTTGGGAAAGCGCCAGGCCCGCTGATGCTACAATGCGTATTGGACGCTTCAGTACGAGCAGGCTGCCGGTATTGACGGCAAATTTCAGAAGGACAACCGAAAAAGCAACGCCGGCGATCAACAGTGGGTACTCGGCCACATACTCAAGATCCAGCAGCATGCCAACGGATACGAAAAATACGGCATTGAATATGGTTCGAAGTGGAAGGATTTCACTGATAGCTTGCTCACTATAATGGCTCTCACTTACGACAAGGCCCGCTAAAAAGGCACCCAGCGCCAGGCTGACGCCCACCAGGTTTGTTAAAGCGGCAGTACCAAGGCAGATGGCAACAACAGTTAGCAAGAAGAGTTCCTGGCGGCGCGTCTGAGCCACTTTTTCGAGGATCCAGGGCACAATACGCTGGGCCAGGACTAATATCAGCAGGATGATCAGCGCAGCCTTGCCAAGAATAAGGGCAATATCCGAAACCGACTGCGATTCTCCGGCAAGGATGGGAACCAGCAGCACCATCAGCACGATAGCTAAATCCTGGAAGATAAGCACGCCCAGCGCAAGCTGTCCCATGGGCGTATTGGTCTCTCCGCGCTCAGCAAGCAGGCCCAGGATGATGGCTGTACTGCTTAAAGCGACCAAAAAGCCGGTATATATACCGCTATTCCATCCAATGCCAAAGCCCCACAAAATAACGGCTACTAAGGCAGTGGTAACCGATACCTGCAGCCCGCCGCCAATAAGGATAACCTTTTTAATGCGGGCCAGTTTATCAAGGCTAAACTCCATGCCAATTGTAAACAGCAGCAGGATAATGCCAATTTCAGCCAGCATATTAATCAACTCCTGATCGTGCACCAGTCCCAGTGCGTTGGGACCCAGAATAATTCCTGCAATGAGAAAACCTACAATAGGAACGATATTAAAGCGGTAGCTTATATAGGCAATAGCGACACTGATAACGAATAGTGCTACAAGCTCGTAGAGAAAGGGAAGGGTAACGGCAAAAATCATCAATTAGTTATTGGGTAGTTGTAAAGAAATTTTCTGAAGCGGCCATTTACTTTCTTTGGTTTTGGGAATGTATTTTGCAGTTTCCTATTATTAATTAATAAGCGTCAACAAAAAGTATCGTCAGTGAAGGAATATTTAATTTATCACCGAAATTTCAGAAAATAATATAAACAAAGTGTTCCAAAGAGCTAACATCCAATTTTGTATAAGAGCTGCTTTCATGACTTCAGTTTTCCTTCAGAATCTCGGGTTACCTTATAAAACAGATGAAGCTATTAATAGTTGAAGATAACGGGGAGCTGCTGCAGAATATCCGCACGTATCTTAAGCGGGAAGGCTATATTTGTGAATTTGCCCAGAGCTATGAGGAAGCCTTCGACAAGGTGATTTGTTATACCTATGATGTCGTCCTAATCGATATAATGATTCCCGGCGGTACAGGTTTACAGGTATTGGAGGACCTCAAATCCATTAACCCGGAAACGGGATCCATCATTATTTCGGCTAAAAATGCCCTGGATGACAAGGTGAAAGGCCTTGAATTGGGGGCGGATGATTATATAACCAAACCCTTTCAGCTGCCGGAGCTGCATGCGCGCATTAAAGCCGTTAACAGGCGTAAGCAGCGGGGCGGACGGGAAGTGGTGCGCGTCAATGATATAACCATCCATACCGATGCCAGAGAGGTATCTGTAAAGGATCAAAAGGTTGATTTAACACCGAAGGAGTATGACCTGCTGCTTTATTTGGCCTCCAACAAGAATCGTGTGATCTCCAAACAGACTATTGCTGAACACCTCTGGGGCGACTACGTAGATCATCTGGAAAACCTCGATTTTGTCTATCAGCATATTAAGAATCTGCGGCAGAAGCTGCAAAAAGCAGGCGCGCGCGATTGCATTAAAAGTGTATATGGAATCGGTTATAAGTTTAAAGCGTTATCCTCGGCATGAAGCTGGTCAATAAATTTATATTAATCTATTTGGTTGTAACTGTCATTGTGCTGGGTATTGCCGGTTATGTATCCTATTTTGTGATTAAGGATGAGCTTGATACAGAGTTGAAGTGGCGGTTTATGGATCGCGTTCACAGAGTCACCTATCTGCTGGAAAAGGGCCGGCACTTTAGCCACGGAAAAGGGCATCAGTCGGGAGGGCGGAAACTTGTGGTCCGCCCGCTGCCTGAGCCGGTCGAAGCCCGGACCATCATTGCCGATACAATGGTTTGGCATGAGCGCCTGCAACAGATGGAGCCCAACCTGAAGCTTACGGCTTATCGCACGGTAAACGACACCTCCTACTATATTTCTACCTATGGTACCCTGGTAGATACAGAAGATATTAATGAAGTGGTGGTTAAGATTTTGCTATGGATATTGGGGCTGCAGCTGGTTGGTGCACTGGGCGTGGGCTTCATTGTCTCCGGCCGACTTTTTAAGCCTTTTCGTCAAACACTTAAGCGCCTCGAGGATTTTAAGCTGCAGGATAAAAAGCCGATCCTTCCTCCCCAAACGAATGTCAAAGAGTTTAATGACTTGAATCGCTTTGTGGAGGAAATGACGACCAAAGCTGTTGCAGATTATAAAAAGCTTAAAGAGTTTGCAGAGAATGCTTCGCATGAAATCCAAACTCCGCTTTCCATTGTCAAAGGCAAGCTGGAGCTGCTTACCGAAACCAGCCTTTCACCCGCACAGTATCAATATGTTGAGGCCAGCCAACGTTCTATAAAAAAACTATCACGGCTGAGTGAGTCACTGGCGCTGCTGACTAAAATAGAAAATCACGAATTTAAAGAGGTCGATGAAATTAATTTGACCGCTCTGATCCTGGAAAGCACACAGGCCTTTGAAGAACTTATTAAGCTGAACGACTTAGAGATATCTATTAATCTTGAAGAGCAGGTTTTGGTACAGATGCATCCGGTGCTTGCCGATATTATGTGGAGTAATTTGTTTCAAAATGCTATCAAGCATAATGTTGAAGGCGGAGAGATCTACCTTAAGCTGACAAAAAGCCGGCTTACAATATCAAATACCGGCCACCCGCTGGATGAAGAAATCGATCCCCGTCAGCTTTTTGAACGCTTTAAAAAAGCGGATTATGGAACTGATTCGCTCGGGTTGGGATTGGCCATTACCAAGCGTATTGCGGATCAAAATGATTATAATATTACCTACCAATATAAGGATGGCCGGCATATTGTAGCACTCGATTTGGCCTAAATGCTTGGAGACAGCCAACCGAAGTGTTTTTCAAATAAGCAAATTCCACCCTTAGGAGCTGTGGGTATTTTCATTGATTAACCCTATTAAAAACCAGGATTAACAGCGCAATGTAAAAATTATTCATGAATAAGCCGGGATTAACACAATTAGATCGTAAAACAAATGCCTGATGTAAATTATTGTTATAATTAAAATGCGGGGAGCATATCTTCAAATTTGCTTTAGATTAGCTTAAGAGCTTTACCATATACTATTTGAAGTTATCTGTATACAATTAAAGCTCAATTATTGCATCCCGTAATGAAGAAAATCATTTCTCTTTTTTCACTGATATTTTGCCTTATTTCACTGGCTTTTGGCCAGACTGATCAGGGGCATATTACCGGTACCATTTATGATCATAATAATGAGTCGGTTCCTTATGCCTCGGTGGCAGTTTATGATTCGTCGCAAACCACTGTCGTTACGGGGGCTTCCAGCGATTCGACGGGGACCTTTAATATTGAGGTCGACCCCGGGGAATATGTACTAAAAGTGACCTTCCTTTCCTTTAAGCCTTATGTGCAGCCTTTTGAAGTGGCCGGAGGCGCAACCCACGATTTTGGAACTATTATACTTACGCCCACCTCGGAGATGATGGATGAACTGGTGGTCCGTCGGGAGCGCTCGCAGATGGAGTTGAGCTTTGATCGGCGCGTCTTTAACGTAGGCCGAGATATTACCAGCTTGGGAGGTTCGGCGGTTAACGTGCTGAATAACGTGCCCTCTATCAGTACCGACATTGACGGAAATATTAGTTTGCGCGGCAACCAGTCGGTGCGCGTGTTGATTAATGGTAAGCCCTCGAGCATGGTCAGCGGTGATGTAGATGCCCTGCGAAGCATACCGGCCAATATGATCCAAAAGGTGGAGATTATCACCAATCCCTCTTCAAAGTATGCAGCGGAAGGGTCGGGGGGCATCATCAATATTGTTCTCAGAAAAGATCAGCGGCTGGGGTTAAACGGAAGCGCAACGGTAGGCACCGGTTACCCGGAAGAGTATGAAGGGTCGGTCAACCTGAATTACCGCCGTGGAAATATCAACTGGTTTATGGATCTCGGGGTTGATTATCGATCAGAACCCGAATCGGGGAGTTCCTTCCAGCGTTTTGCCGGGCCGGATACCTCTTATATGTACCGCGAGCAAACGGAAGCCACGGAGTCCGAAATTGACGGCGACTTTCGGCTGGGGGCTGATATCCACCTGTCGGAAAATGAGGTGTTAACCGCCAGCAGTTATATTAGTCTTGAAAAAGAAGAAAATGACGAGGATGTACGCTATACCGATTTTAAGTACGCAGAAGGAGCGTTCGGCGGAGATGTCATTGAGCGTATTAAACGGGATAATGTAGAGGATCAGAATCAGCGTAATTTTGATTTCAACCTGGACTATGAAAATAAAATAGACGGCAATGATCATAAGCTGACGGCCGATGCCAGCTTTGATATCAGCCGCGAGAAGGCGAATACTAATATTGAGGAAACTATTGTGGAGGGGGGCACCGATCCGCTGATGCAGCGGGCGCGTGATACGGAAGAAGAGATGGATCTTCGGTTTAACGCGGAGTACAAACGTCCCCTGGGCGAAAAGGGCAAGCTGGAAGCCGGGCTGCGTACCGATACCGAGTGGATGGATACCGGCTACCGGGCGGAGACCCTGGAGAATGGAACCTGGGTGCCGGAAGCGGCCTTCAGTCAAAACTTTCTCTATACCGAAAATGTCAACGCGGCCTTCGCAATACTGGGCGGGGAGTTCGGCAACTTCTCGGGACAAATTGGGCTGCGGGCGGAAAACACCAATATCCGCACCGAAATTAAAGAAACCGGGGATGTTAATGAGCAAAACTATTGGAATGTGTTCCCCAGCGTTTTTTTAAACTACTCCTTTAACGATCAGCAGTCTGTGCAGGTGAGCTACAGCCGTCGACTGCGTCGCCCGTGGTCGCGTTCGCTTATACCCTTTGTGGATTTTGATGATCCGCGGAGTCAGTGGACGGGGAACCCGAACTTGACCCCGGAGTTCAGCAATTCCTACGAAGTGGGCTACCTGCACTACTGGGAGTCGGGCTCGCTGCTCACCAGTCTGTATCACCGTTACCGGACGGATGTGATTGAGCGCATTACGCAGATCGATTCGGTGAATAATACCACAGCTCAAGTCCGAAAGCCCGTGAACCTGGCCAGCGAAAAAGCCTGGGGCATTGAGTTGTCGGTAGATCAGGAAATTGTCAACCGATTGACGCTCTCCGGCAGCGCCAACTTTTATCAGTCCCATACCGAAGGCACCTATCGCCCGGAAGGCCGCGAGTTGCTGGAATTTGACAGCGAGTCGCAGAACTTTCGATCTCGCATGCGTTTGCGATGGGAAATTATTGATGGCTTAAACTACCAGGCTTCTATGCGTTACCGGGGACCGAGTGATACGCCCCAGGGTCGGCGCGACGGTATGCTGATGACGGATACGGGTATTTCCTATGATATCCTTAATGAGAAAGCCAAACTTTCGCTCAGCGTGCGCGACCTGTTTGACTCACAGAGCTTTAGTAATACCGTCACAACGGATGGCAACCCTAAGACCGACTTTTATTCGGAGCGCGAATTCAGCTGGTCTACGCGCACCTTTTCGCTGAATTTCCAATATTTCTTTGGCGATACTAATAAGCGCAGTCGCAGCCGTAGTAGAAATGGCGGCGGCGGGGGTATGGAAGAAGGCGGGGAGTTTTAATCAAGAAATTTCTCTGAGGCTCTGCTTGGATCAAGGAGAAAAGTGGTGAAGCCCTTGGGCTTTCACCACTCAGAAAAGATCCTTTTTCAGTTAATACCATCGGACTATATGCCGGTGATCTGTTCTATCAGATTCTTTGATTCTGTGGGATGACAAATAGTCGTTCAATATAGTCTTAACAATAAGAATCCGTCGCAAAGGTTAATGCCGCTTATTACTTAACTCTTCGTCAGTCCAGGGGCGATCGCGGCCGGTAGAGGCCCCGCGAACCTCCTCAACTTGGGACGGGGCGATCGGTTGTTGCTGGTTTCCCCATGCTTGGCGAACAAAAGTAGCAATAGCAGCTAATTCCTCATTTGAATATTGATCACCAAAGGCCGGCATATTCATATCACCCGCTTTTCCATCCAATAAAATCCGTATCAGATGACTGGGCTTACCTACAACCCATTTTGATCCGACCAGGGTTGGGGCCATCCCGTCCATGCCCTGTCCGTCTTCCTGGTGGCAAGCGGTACAAGTTGACGAAAACAGTTTTTTACCGAGATTGAAGCGTTCTTTTTCTTTTGGTGTCAGCGGTTTTGGCGAGGAGTCACTGCTTGGCTTTCCCGGCCAATCAAGGCGTTCTGTAACTTCACCTAACCTATGACTAAACTGGTTACTACCTGAATCGGCAGCAGCTATGAGTCCGGAAGGTTTTCGTTCAAGTTCAAACAAGCGGGCGGTACCATAGGATGAGGGTTTTGGGGCTACTTCTTCTAAGCTTGTTAGCAGCGAGTTGCGTTGCCACATTGGCCTGGCTTCATCTCCTATCCAATTTAACAAAGTATTAATATGTGCACTTGATCCAGACATTAATATAATTTCGGCTAATTCCCTGATAGCATTAATCGTTCCTTCTTGCTTCCGGGATTGCACTAATAGTCGCTTTAAAAAGGAATACTCTTGGTTAAGCAAACCACTGATTACGAGGCTTGTTACAATCGGATCGTTGCCATAATGTTTAATCATGATTAAAAAATATTTCTGACGGTCTGCTGAGGGAAATTCTCCGATGGAAGCTGCCAACTGTCGCTGAACGACGTGGCTAGAATCATCCATTAGGTTCAAAACTTCCTTTTTTAACGAACTGTCAGAACGGGAAAAGGTGTGCTCAGCAATTCGAATGGCAGCCGCTCGCAGATGGGGGGAAGAGTCCGATAGGGCGACTTTTAATATTTTGTTATTGATCTTATCTAACCCATCTAATGTCCACAGGGCATGTAGCCGCGCATAGTCCTTATCACTATTACGTACTAATTTCTGGAGTTCGGTTGTGACTGAGATAGACTGACGTTCTACAAGGATTCGTTGTGCGGTATCGCGCCACCATCCGTTTGGATGCTCAAGATAAGCAGCCAGTTCATTGGGAGATACTGTTGAAAGCTGAGGTTTCTTAATCGACTTACCTTGTTTGTGTACTATGCGGTAAATCCTACCAAAACCCAACGGTTTTTCCAGCCCTCTCAGCTTAATTTTGCTCTTAAGATAACTGGTCATATACGTTTGATGTTGTATAATTCCACGGTACATATCTACAATATAAAGGGTGCCGTCAGGTGCTGAATAGATATTTACGGGACGAAAACGCTCATCTGTGGAGGTCAGGAAGTCTGCTTGAAGATTTGCATAAGGATTCTTGCCAATCAGTGAACCATCAGCTTTTGTTTTAATTACATACCGCTGTACCAAATTACCGGCGGGTTCGGGTACAAAAACATTATTAATTAATTCCTTTGGAAGCTGGTCACCTCGATAAACGGCAAGAGCACTGGCTGCAGTATACCGCCTTAAAGTACCGTCTTCACGAACCTCCTCCCCTACCCGGTATCCCCGATTGACGGCAGTAGGGTGTATGGGCCAAACTGTTTTATTTTTATAGATCGATTGGTAAATCCCTGATTTTTGAGTCAGATTACCATTGCGCGTATAGTAGTGAGGGGAAATATAGTCGACAGCAATGGGGTTGGCGTTGCTGTTGCGGTAAATATGGCCATAATTATCCATCGATATACCCCACTGTCCCAATTTAGGTACCTGGTCATATTCCAGTTGATGACCGCGCAGACGAAAGCGTCCGGTATAACCGGTCGTCTGGATCCAGTTGTCCATGCCCCACATAAGGCTGTTGGGGTTGTGTTCCGGATTGACGTCGGGATCACCAAAATCCTCTCTGACTTTTTTTAAGACATCAGCCTTTAGGTTACCGGTTGTATCGCGGGTCATCCACAGGTTGGGGGGCGCCCCGACAAGTACGCCCCGATCCAGTACCGTAACCGCGCGGGGCAGGATCAGGCTATCCAAATAAATCGTTCGTTTATCCATCTGTTCATCACCGGTAGTATCCTCAAGTACTACGATTCTGCCAGTGGGTGCTTTTTCATCCCGGCCCTTGATATCCGGCATATAACTGGGCATTTCAACGATCCATAACCGCCCGTCAGCATCAAAATCCATAGCCACCGGATCTACAACCATGGGTTCGCTGGCTACAAGTTCAATGTCATAGCCCGGAGGCAAATGGAAGGACTGCAGAGCCTCTTGTGGGGAAAGCACAGCAGCGCTGCCTGCTCGTGGCTGAACCTCAGGAGGCCAGGTCTCTTGAGTACAAGAAGCAATCAAAAGAGTCATGGGGATAAATAAAACAAGCCATAAATATGCTGGCCAATATTTTTTATGCTTGTTATCTAAGGGCATGCCCGCAATACTATTGAATTAAAAATGATTACCTGTTTTATAATTAAGGGGAACCCTTGATGCTTATCCACCTATTGATAAAGGGCTTGAAAAGACCTTATTACTGGCTGGACCTGAAAGCCTTGTACAGGAGATGATGGTGTCCCGTGTCCGCAGGCAATTAATAAGAGGTGCCAAACAGAGGCTAATACTTCAATTGAACCCTTTTCGTGAATCATCCGGGTTGAAAAAAGGGAGCATGGGTATATACAAAATATGCGAAAAAAATCACACCTTTTACGGCGGCTAAATTATAGTTTTAATAGCAATAGTCTCCAAAATGTTTTGAACCTGGCTCAAAGGCAGCTCATACTGCCTTTTAAAGTAACTTTATGGTCGATGCCTTTATAGAACCCTATAAGGTATTATTATCCAGAATTTGGGAGCAGCCGTTGTAGTCCACCTCCATGGCGGCTTACAGCTACCAACGACGATTTTAGGCTCATATTGGTTCCCCGGGTAAATAAGTATGAAACAATCTCCTCCTTTATCGGTTGCCTTTCTCTGCGGCAGGGGAAGGCTTCGGTCTGAAGCCTGCAGCCCTCGTGATGACAAATTATAGAAGCAGCCACTACTCCAGGTTCTACTGTTCTAAATGCCGCCAGTTATTGTGCGGGTCAAATAGTTGACCGATGACGACCTCCATAATACGGCAGGAGTTGGCAATGCCGCCACAGTAAGAAGGTTCCTGGGCAATGGTCATACCATCAATACGCGGCAGCAGGTAGTTGAAGGCCGGGCTTTTGTTATCAATCACGGCTTTGATTTCATCTGCGGTATATGGGGCAAAGGTGCCGGGATAAAAGACATTGCCTTTGCCGTGGATAAAATAATCCAGATCGATATCGAAGAAGATATTTGCGTCATCCCGCTGCAGCAGGAATTCTGAAAAGCGATCTACTTCCCGAAATTCAAAAATACGATGCTCCTCCCCGTTTTTATCGGTGAAAGAATCCTGCATTTCACCGGCGGAATTTTTCAGCAGAATAATATCGCCGATTATATCCAGCCAGGCCGCGCAGAGTATGTGGCCGTCGTTGGTTTGATCAAAGCGCGCCCAAACAAAGTTAGCCGCATCCGATAAATTGGCCGGATCGAGTGATGCCAAATCTTCTTTTTGCTCTTCTTCCGGAGGAGCCAGGTCGCGGTGCCAGTCGATGGTTACCAGCGTGGGCGCACGCTGGTTAAGCCACCCGCGCTGCTGCAGGGCCCGGGCCCACTTCATCCAAAAAACGAAGGCAAAGCGGTGCTCCATCATGATGGCCTTTTCGATCGCACGATCGTGGCCGCCCGGGTGCCTGATAACTTCCCGAAAAGTGCTCGGCGGATCACATTTGTGGGGTCGTATATGCTCGTACATGCCATTTCATAAATTAAGATTTATCGTATCACATGAACGCCTGTAACTTAACAGGAAAAGCGGAAATAACAACCGATTATCCCCTCTCCGGAAAACAATTGGATCAAATTTGAGCTGATTCTGCTTTTGTTTTCGTATATAATATCACATGAAGAAAGTATCGAATGCTTTCTGACTAATATCATCAACAATTAATACAAAATAATATATCATGAAGATAAAGAGACATCAACAAGCACCAAGAGAGAAGATAATACAAAAACTAATGCTGCTGGCCTTGCCGCTGGTCTTACTTTTTGGAACGATGACGGCCTGCGAAGGGCCCTCGGGATCAGAAGGTCCACAAGGTCCCAAAGGTGCTAAAGGAGAGCAGGGCGTTGTGGGCCCCGCCGGTGAAGACGGCAGCGTGATGCATGCCGGAAAGGGAGCTCCCAAAGGAAGTCTCGGCGACAACGGCGATTACTATTTAAACCGAAATAGCGGAGAGCTGTATGGACCGAAAAATAATAAGGGATGGGGAACGCCTATCAGCCTGAAAGGCCCTTCCGGAGATGACGGTAAAGATGGGAAGGATGGTGCCGACGGTAAGGATGGTAAGGACGGAGCTGACGGCAAGGACGGCCAGGACGGTAAAAATGGAGCCGACGGCAGTCAGATCCATTCCGGAACCGGCGCGCCGGCGGCCTCTTTGGGATCAAATGGCGATTACTACCTTGATAAAGCCAGTTTTGACCTTTATGGCCCTAAAAATCTGAAGAAAAAGAATAACTGGGGAACGCCCATTAACCTCAAGGGCACGGCTAACGTTATGTATTCCAGCTGGATTAAACCGCAAAAATGGAAAAAAGATATAATTAGAGGTACCCATATCCGCTACTTTGACATTGCGGCTAACAGCATCACACAAGATATACTTGATCAGGGCGTTATTAACGTTTATGTAGATTTTATTAGTGGAGCCATTGTCCAGCTTCCTGTAGGGAAAGAATCAAGGCCAGGTTCCGGCTTCAGTTATTTTTTCGATTTAAAGCTCCAAAATTTAAAAGTAGGATATTTTGACCCGGATGACCGTGGCACTCATCCCGTAGCTATTCCTACCAGCAATAAATTCCGGTATGTTATCATTCCGGGCGGTGTTGCAGCTAAAAGCAAGCTTTCCAAAGAGCAGATCAAGAAAATGTCCTATCAGGAAGCAAAGCAGCGCTTTGGTATTCGTGATTAGATAATTTTGCATAGATAACCAGGAATGGGTGCTGTCCGATCGGGCAGGCCCATTTTTTTATTCAGCATCGTTTACATTATGTAAGGATTTTCCCTATTAAGTACAGCCGAACGGACTTTATTTGAAAACAGGATCAAAAGTACCACTCTTTTTTATGTTGCTCTGCCGGCTTTTTTGAACTTCCCCTTACTAAAAATTCAAAAAGAGCGGCATTGTGGTTATCTTCATCCTAAAGATAAGCCCAAATAGATGAGTACTGTGATCGATTCTTACAAATTAGGTGATGTCCGCGTTGAGATAAGTGAAACCGACCATCCGAACAAACTGCAGGTGGAGTGCAATGACGGCAATTACCATTCCTCCTTTAGCGTGCGTAAATATGAGTATGAAAACTACAAACGTCATATGAACCAGCGCATCAGCAATGCTTATAAGGAGCAGTACGATGATTCTTAAAAGTTCAGAGCGGATACCCCGAATTTACTCCTAACTATATATCTAAAAGCTGCCCGTTCGCTGCATTTCCATCAGCCGCTGCACGCGATCTTCGGTGGGCGGATGGGTTGAAAACAGGCTCATCAGCTTCTTGCCACTAAAGGGATTGACCGGAAACATATGGGAAGTCGAACGCATAGCCGATTCGGATACTTCCATCGGCACTTCTTCTGCCGCTTGTTGGATATTTTGCAGGGCCGAAGCCAGTGCGGCCGGTGTCCGGGATATTTGTGCTCCTTCGCGATCCGCTTCAAACTCACGGGTTCGACTAACCGCTGCCCGCAGCATCATAGCGGCGATGGGCGCCGTAATGAGCATCACCAATGCCACCAGTGGGTTACCACGGTCTCTGCCACCTAAGGGAATGAAGTAGGCCAGCTGCCCAAGCATACTGATGGCGCTGACAAAGGTTGTTACTACTGTGGAGGTAAGGATGTCGCGATTCTTAATGTGAGCCAGCTCGTGAGCCGCTACGCCGCGCAGTTCATCCTCATTCAGCGTCTGAAGAATACCCTGTGTAAAGGCTACAGCGGCGTGCTCGGGATTGCGCCCCGTCGCAAATGCATTGGGCTGTCGTTGCGGGATGATGTACAGCTTCGGCATCGGGAGTCCCGCATTCTGCACCAACTCTTCCATCATGCCATACAGCTGTGGATGCGACTGTGGGCTCACTTCCTGCACGTCGTACATCCTTAGCACCATTTCATCCGACTTCCAGTAGCTGTAAAAATTCATAGCCATCGCCACTGCAAAAGCAATTACGATACCCGTTGCACCGGCGATCATATATCCGACAAACATGAAAAGCGCAGCCACCAGCGTCATCAGAAAAACGGTACGTAAACCATTACTGTTCATAAGAAAAATGTTTTGTCATGATCAATTAATTACATTGTTTCCATAACGAAAACAGCGCGCTTTATATTTCTATTTTAAACCTCTTTGATAATCTATGGAAGAACAGATTAAAAATCTTGAACATCGTGCAAAAGAGCTTGAAGTACCGGCCGGGCGCAGGCAGACACTTTTTGACAAAGCCCAGCGCTATGGAGAGGATTTTCTCAACAGCCTTCCAGAGCAGCCGGCTTTTCAATTAGACGAAGAAATGGGCAAAGGGCTAACCGAATTTCCCTTTGAGGAAGAACCCAAGTCTTTTGATCAGCTGCTTGAACTGCTTGACAGCCAGGTAGATAAAGTGGGTCTTAATCCGGCTTCAGGAAAGCATGCGGGATATATTCCCGGCGGAGGGCTTTACCCCTCGGCCATTGCAGATTATCTGGCGGCTATAACGAATCGCTATGCCGGCGTCTTTTTTTCCTCGCCCGGAGCCGTGCGTATCGAAAACAGGTGTATCCGCTGGCTGTGTAACCTCATTGGTTATCCGGAAGCTTCGGGCGGGAACCTCAGCTCCGGCGGATCCATTGCTAATCTTATCGGGATGGTTACCGCTCGTGACAGCTCCGGCATTAAAACGAAAGATTTTGATCATGCGGTCATTTACACTACCCGGCAAGTACATCACTGCGTAGTGAAAGCTGTTAAGTTTGCAGGACTGCAGGAAGCCACGCTATGCACGATCGAGATGGATGATCACTTTCGGATGAATCCCGGGAAGCTTGCTGAGCAGATCCGGGCCGATAAAAAAGAGGGCCGTATTCCCCTGATGATCTTTGCATCAGCCGGAACGACCGATCTGGGCGCCGTCGATCCGCTGGATGCTATTGCTGATATCGCTGAACGCTACGAATTGTGGTTCCATGTGGATGCGGCTTACGGCGGAGCCTTTCTGCTGACTGAGCACGGCAGGAAGAAAATGGCCGGCATTGACCGCTCTGATTCGGTGATCATCGATCCGCATAAAGGACTATTTCTGCCATACGGAACGGGGGCTGTATTGGTTAAAGACGGCCAAAAGTTATATGATTCACAGCATATGACGGCCAACTATTTGCAGGATACGCTGAAAGCAACCCAGGAATATTCTCCGGCCGACCTTTCCCCCGAATTATCCAAGCATTTTAGAGGCTGCGCATGTGGATTCCGCTTCAGTTGTTTGGAATAGCGCCTTTTCGGGCAGCACTGGATGAAAAGCTGCTGCTGACCCGTTATTGTTATCAAAAAATTCAGCAGATGGAGGGCATGGAGGTCGGGCCCGATCCTGAACTCTCCGTACTATTTTTCCGATATATCCCGGAAGAAGATGATCCGAATATATTTAATCAAAAGCTGGTGGATGCTATTCACGAAGACGGGCGAGTGTTTTTATCCTCAACCCATCTGGATGGTACCGTCTACCTTCGGCTGGCAATATTGAGCTTCCGAACGCATCTGGAAGAGGTCGAACTAATGCTGAAGGTCATCAAAGAGATGGTCACCCAAGTTAAAAAGGGAAGCTAACTCAGGTTATTCATCTAAAAATACGGACTATGCCGTCAGCCAGTTTAAAACGGTATCCAGCACAATACCTTTGCGGTTGATCATGAGTTTCAGCGCTCGCTCCTGACCCATAAGTGCCCCGTTTACAGCCACACTGACAGCCGGGTAATAGCAGAGGGAAAATATATTCAGCAGGAGCTGATTGGCATCAACCGGAGAAATGGTATACTCGTCTGCCGCCTCTTGAATCTGCTTTTGCAACACACCGGTGCTCAGCGAAACCTGTTTCTTTAGAATGGGAAGTAGCCAGTCGGGATTGCGCTTGCTCTCGGTAAGAACGAAGCTTAATACATCAGCATCGCGGGTTGCTTTATCAAAGCAAAGTTCGATGATCTGCTCAATTTTTTGGAATAAGGGCGTGTCATCTTCTAACTCTTCAGCAATGCCTTCGAACATCCTTTCTGCCGAACGGCTAAATACGTGCTCAAACAATTCTTTTTT
>DATGUX010000152.1:0-3533 GCA_035300985.1 Fodinibius sp. | reverse complement strand
GTGACATTTTAATCCGCAATTTATTTACTCCGTCTATACTTAATTAATTCCCATGGCCAAAAAAATTACACCTAAGTCCGATGATTTCTCACAGTGGTATCAAGATGTAATACGTGAAGCGAAAATGGCTGATCACTCCCCCGTGCGTGGCAGCATGGTTATTCGGCCCAACGGTTTTGCGCTCTGGGAAAATATGAAGGCTGCACTCGATCAAATGTTCAAGGATACCGGCCATGAAAATGCCTATTTCCCGCTTTTCATCCCAAAGTCCTTTCTCTCCAAAGAAGCGCAGCATGTTGAGGGTTTTGCCAAAGAATGCGCTGTAGTTACACACAGCCGGCTCAAGAGCGCCAACGGCGGCGTGGAAGTTGATCCCGACTCGCGGCTGGAAGAGGAGCTGATCGTCCGCCCTACTTCAGAAACCATCATCTGGGATTCTTACCGCAAATGGATTCAATCGTATCGCGATCTGCCCATTCTCATCAACCAGTGGGCCAATGTCGTCCGCTGGGAGATGCGCACACGACTATTCCTGCGCACAATGGAGTTTCTGTGGCAAGAAGGTCATACGGCCCATGCCACTAAAGAAGAGGCCGTGGAAGAGGCCAACCGTATGCTGGAGGTGTACCGCACCTTTGCGGAGGAATATATGGCGATGCCGGTAAAAACGGGCACAAAAACGGAGTCAGAACGTTTTGCCGGCGCGGTGGATACCTACTGCATCGAAACTCTCCTGCAGGATAACAAAGCCCTGCAGGCCGGCACCTCACACTTTCTGGGCCAGAACTTTGCCAAAGCCTTCGATGTCAAATTCCAAAGCTCCGAAGGCCAGCACGAATATGTTTGGGCCACCAGCTGGGGCGTCTCAACGCGACTGATTGGCGGACTTATTATGACGCATTCCGATGATCAGGGACTGGTTCTGCCACCCAAATTGGCGCCTAATCAGGTAGTTATTGTGGCAATTTGGAAAAATGAGCAGGAAGAAGAGGAAGTACGGGAATATTGCGATGGAATCATTGATGAGCTGCAAGCACTGGGCGTGCGCGTAAAACTGGATGACCGGGAAAATATGAGTCCGGGCTGGAAGTTCAACGAGCACGAAGCGGCCGGCATCCCACTGCGGCTGACTATTGGACCGCGCGACCTGGAAAACAGCAATGCCGAACTGGCTCGCCGCGATACGGGCGATAAAAAGATTGTAGATCGCGAAGGTTTGGCTCAGCGCGTGCATAAGCTGCTGAATAGCATTCAGGATGAGCTTTTCGAATCGGCTCAAAACCGGATCGAGAATAATACGCATACCGTCGACTCTTATGATGAATTTAAAAAGGTAATCGAAAATGAAGGTGGCTTTGTTTATGCCCACTGGGACGGTACTGCCGAAACCGAAGAAAAAATAAAGGAAGAAACCAAGGCCACCATCCGCTGTATCCCGCTCGAAGAGGGCGAGAAAGGAAAATGCATGGTTACGGGCAAAGCTTCGGAACAAAAAGTATTATTTGCCCTCGCCTACTAAATGCAAAAGCTGTGGGATCAGGCCTTGGCAAACAAGCATTGGGAGCTTTGAAATACCTATGTTTGTACCTCCCCTGACCCCTCCTAATCCCGAGGATTCGGGACAGGAGGGGAATATAAGGACGTATTTCAAAGCTCCCTCATTTTATACTATTGCTACCTGTACGGCCTCTAAAAGTCCGGCACAGCTGATGCCTGATCCGACAATTCCCTCATCCTGCCGACAGTAACAACCATATTTCAGCAGCCTCTGTGGGCATCGTAATGCGGGCTGTTCTTTCCGGGATAGCCTTAGCACTGCGCATACTACCTATACTTTATCCTTAGTCATCCTTTTGCTACTTTTATCATTTAGGAGTCTCTGCAAAAGCTCGAAGTTGCCGTCCGGAAGTCCATCAAGTCCTGTCAAAGGAACTTTCGGAAGAAATTGAGCATAAGAGGCAGATTCATCGGCTTTATTCAGAATGACAACTAAGTTTGGCAAAGACTCCTTTTAATATTTTGGATAGACTGCCGGTTGCACTATCATTCCTTAGATAAACCGGTCGGCAGCGCTATATCCGGACTTTCATTGACAATTATTGAGCTGATATTGCTCAGCAAGCTATGATAATATGACCCTTCAACCTCCTATTTCGCACTACTTACTAACGGCGGAACAAAGCCGCGAAGTCGATCGACGCACGATCGGAGAAACCGGCATTCCGAGCTTTACGCTGATGGAAGTGGCCGGATCCTCAGCCGCTGAATCTATTTTAACCAAGGAGGGCAATCTATCACACGGGCTATATCTGTGCGGAAAAGGCAATAATGCCGGTGATGCGCTGGTGGTAGCCCGCTACCTTTGCGAGCATGAAACAGCCGCAACGGTCGTCTTTCTAAGCGGCACCGACAATCTATCCGCTGATGCGCAGAAGAACCGGCAGCTGCTGCACGAGTTTGCCGGCAATCAGCTGCAAGAAGTAAACAGTTGGGATTCCTTTGACCGCTCTGCATCCTATGATTTTATTGTTGACGGCATGCTGGGTACCGGTCTCAACAGCGACCTTCGCGGAGATTATCACCAAGCCGTGCAGTGGGCCAACGAACAATCCACACCGGTCTTTGCCATGGATATCCCTACCGGCCTGCATGCCGACAGTGGACAAATGATGGGGACCGCCATCCGGGCAGCACGGACCTTCACTTTCGGCGGAAGAAAGCTGGGCCTTTATCTGCAGGACGGTCCCGGCTATACTGGCACGCTTACCTACTGCCAGCTTCCATTTCCAACTAAATTTAAAGCCAACTGCGGTACCTATCTGCTGGATGAATCATGGATAGAGCCTAAAGCCCAAAAACCGGGCCGCCATAAATATGACTCCGGCGTACTCTATATCATAGCCGGATCCGAGGGATTAACGGGGGCGGCTATCATGGCGGCCCGCAGCGCATGGGCCGAAGGACTGGGCGCGGCGATACTGGTTTGTCCCCGGGGGCTGCTATCCGTTTATGAGCACAGCCTGCCTGCAATCATCAAAAAACCGGTAGGCAATTCTGCCGACCTATATTTTACCGAAAAACATCTGCGGGAAGTACAGAATATCACCGGCCAAAAAGAGGGAAGCCTGTTATTTGGTCCCGGACTGGGTCGGAACGAAGAAACCATTCAATTTACCGATCAGTTTCTGTCCCAAAATACGCAAAATATCGTTATCGACGCTGACGGACTTTGGTGCCTGGCCCAGCTGGAAAGCTGGACCAGGCCCGCTGGTGTCCGGTGGGTTTTAACGCCCCATCCGGGTGAGCTGGCCCGCCTGACAAAGCAGCCGATAACATCCGACTATTCGAGATTAGATTATGTAAAAAAACTTTCGTCAGAACAAGAAATTACGGTACTTTCCAAAGGCATGCCCGGAATTGTGGGAACGTCAACGGGCAAAAGTTATATAACCAACTACAATACCCGCTACTTTGCACGTGCCGGAAGCGGGGATGTGCTGGCCGGTAAGGTTGGCGCCTATCAAGCGCTCGGC
>DATGUX010000151.1:0-3472 GCA_035300985.1 Fodinibius sp. | reverse complement strand
CTGTCTGTACTATAAACTTATCTCATTCCGTCGCTCTGCGGCGGAATACCGCATGGACGCTCCGCGTCCCGGTGGAAAAGACAGAAATTATAGAGGCCTTTGATACCCCGCTTGAACACTGGGTTCGTGGTCAAACGGATTAATAGGGTTCAAATCCATTCGTCGGACGACAAATCTCTTTAATAAAAGGATCACCAAGTTAAACGTCCGTCAAAATCCAATTTAAAAACATCCCATAAATATATTACCGTTAATGAATGTAACAACAGAGAGTTCAGCATCTGCTTTTAACCGGTAAATGTGTTCTCTATAAAGGCTACTAAATTAGGACGTGTTTTTCGTTTGAAGCAACAATGAAATACTAACAACCTGGTCCAAGTTGCAAACTTGAACCAGATTAGGAAAACAGTCTATATTAAAAATTCCAATCCGAGACTCGTTCTACTTCTTAGTCGCCACTTTATACAGCCAAATCACAAAGAATACGGCGGCCAGCGCGCCCAGCCAGTTGGCGTATGGCTCGAATGATTCCGGCACCATGCGCAGTGCATCCGTCGTTTCCTGAAGGGCAAAGGGAATAGCCAGTACAATACCGATCAGCGCTTCGCCGGTGATAAGGCCCGATGAAAAGAGCAGCCCTCTGCGTTCGGCATGCTTCCGGGCCTCTTCGGGATTGTTTCCTTCGCGCTCGGCTCGGGCTGTGACTCTTCGTGCGGCCCACCAGGTGAGTATTCCGCCAATAAAGATAGGTACCGTCAACTCCAATGGAAGATAGATTCCCACTGCTACTGCCAGCACCGGCGTACGGAAGTTTGAGCCGCGCGCCTCCAGCACCTTATCCATAATAATGATAGCTACAGCAATGGCTGCTCCTATCCAGATCATTGTCCACTCCAGGTTGCGGGCAAAGACGCCTTCGGCCACCGACTGCATCAGCGTAGCCTGGGGCGCACTAAGCATCTCCTCGGGATTCATCCCCTCGCGCGGCAGCACCCCGCCCATGCCGTAGGCATTGAAGAGCAGGCTCAAGATGGGCGCTATCACCAGCGCCGCCGATACCACGCCTATAATCTGCATAATCTGCTGCTTATATGGCGTAGCTCCTACCAGCTGTCCCGCTTTAAGATCCTGCATATTATCACCGGCAATGGCGGCGGCACAGGCTACCATCGCGCCCACGACAATGGCCGCCGCAGCTGCAGCCTGAGCCCTGTTCGTATCCACGGCAAATTCAATTTGAGAGCCCAACAAAGCCAGCAGGATGAGCGAAGTGGCCAAAATAGTAGCGATAGTCACTCCCGAGATCGGATTATTTGACGAGCCCACCAGTCCGGCCATATAGCCGGCCACTGAGGCAAAGAGAAAGCCTGCAATAAGCGAAAACAGGGCTCCTATGACCATCGTGGACCAATACAGGCCGCTGCTTACGGGCAGATGCGTAACATCGATCACCTGCGTGAATACCAGAAAAATGGGAATGGAAAGAGCCACGACGCCCCAGAGCACATAGTTGATCGGCATATCTTTTTCAGTGCGCAGCCGCGTATCCCCCTCACCTGACCGGGCTTTCTTGACAGCCTCCCAGGATGATTGTATCCCGGTCTTTAGCGGCTTAGCTAAAGAGATCAGCGCCCAGATACCGCCCACAACCATCGCGCCTACGCCCATATAGCGTATTTTTTGGCTCCAGACTTCCAGAGCGGCAGCATAGCCGGTAGTATCGCCTAATACATTAGCCAGATCTGCCGGATTGGTGACGGCCATATAAATCGGAATGCCGAAAAGCCAGGATATCAGTCCCCCGGCAAAGACCAGCACTGCAATATTGAGGCCGACAATATAGCCCACCCCCAGCAAGGCCACTGACAGTTCGGTACCCATGCCAAAGATGGACGTTCCGGCCGTTACCGATCCGCTTACCGAGCCGGAAAAAAGCTTCAGTCCCGTTTGTCCCAGCTTATACAGTCCGGCTGCCAGTCCCGCCCAGGCAATCTGTATGATACCTTTGCCGCCCTCGGTTCCCGCCTTGAGCACCTCAGCGGTGGCCACACCTTCAGGGAATTTCAGTCCCTGTTCGATAATCAGCGCATGCCGCAGCGGAATCGTAAAAAGCACCCCCAACACCCCGCCAAAAAGGGCAATACCCATGGTATCCCAGAAAGGAAAATCAGCCCAGTAGCGCAGCAGAATAAGCGCCGGCAGGGTAAAGATGACGCCGGCCGCCAGCGACTCACCCGCTGATGCAGCCGTTTGAACAATATTATTTTCCAGAATATTAGAGCGCTTGAACATCCGCAGGATGGCCATGGATATTACTGCGGCCGGAATGGAAGCGGAGACGGTCATGCCCACTTTCAGACCCAAATAAGCGTTGGCGCCGGCCAGGATAGCCGAAAGCAATACCCCCAGCACCACAGCTTTAACGGTTATTTGCGGCAGATCGTCATCGGCACTTACGTAGGGTACAAATTTCTTTTTGTTATCAGACAAAGCGACTCCACATGGTTAAATTAAGAATAGGCCCTAAGTTACAAGATACCGCGAAAAATTCAAGATCGACTTTTTATTTCTGAAAAGGTCCAGCTTCTTGGTAATGCCAGTGCTTACATGTATCACGCAGACCGGTAATCCGGTGATCTATAACTTTCTCCAGCTGCTTCAGCCTTTAAAAATTCCGCGGGTTATGCCGGTTTTCATACCATTGGTTGGGGTTATTGACAATATAATAACGGATGCGTTTCAATGATGGTTCATCCCGGATGATATGGTCATGGTAATTGCGTTGCCACACCTTCCGACCGGTGGCGTCTCGCTTTTTATTGATTTTAGTTGTTACCGCAGATTTGTATCCCCGGATGATGGCCCCTAATGTTTGGGATGGGGACCGGAATTCCGATTGTTGTTCAGGGTCATTATTTCGTTGGCGCGTATCGTTTTGTAGGGGCGTATCGCGATAAGCCCCTACATCATTATTGGGACCGACAATTTGTACAATGCCGTGCATATGATTGGGCATAATCACAAACGCATCCAATGTCACATTATCACGGATGGTTTCGGTTTTTTGCCATTGATCACGGGCAATCCACCCCCATCTATTCAATATCATTTTCCTATCGGCAATCTCCCCAAATAAACATACCCGGCTATAAGTGCAAATGGTTACAAAATATAATCCCGGCGATGAATAATCATATCCCTTTAGGCGTGTAGATCGGCGATTATGTTTTTTGGGATTATAAGCCATTGTAATTTCATTCTTGGCTTTCTCTTAATGAACAATTGTCCGTTTCTTACAGTAAGCTACACCTTTGGACAAATACCGATTCATCTCTTATGCAGTCAGCTAAAGCGAAGCGAACTGCAATAGATACTTGGTAACATTTCAGTGTTCCCATCCATATTTTTCAGAAAATTCATCAATCTCTTTTGAAAAGGACTTAGCTTTGTGATGTCTTTCCTGATGGTGGAT
>DATGUX010000150.1:0-2371 GCA_035300985.1 Fodinibius sp. | reverse complement strand
CGGATTTGATGCCGGCATCAACTATAAAGCCACGGATGATATGTCGGCCGCTATTGCCGAAAAATGTCCCGACGGCGTGGATGTCTATTTTGATAACGTTGCCGGCAAGATATCGGACGGTGTCCATCAAAATATGAATCGATTCGGCCGCATTGTAAACTGTGGCGCCATTGCGCACTACAATGCCACATCAGTGCCTACCGGTCCGCGCGTTGAGCCCATGCTGATACAGAAAAGTATAAAAATGCAGGGCTTCATTGTCGGTAATTATCAGGACAAATTTCCCGAAGGCGTGCAGCAGCTGGTTCAGTGGCTAAATGAAGGCAAGCTGGAATATTCCGAAACTACGGTCGAAGGATTTGAAAATATTCCCAGGGCTTTTCTGGATTTGTTTGAGGGCAGAAATAAAGGAAAAATGATTGTGAAAGTTTAACAGTTAAAACCATCCATCATGAATAATTTTGAGTTTTATAATCCGACCAAAATAATTTTTGGCGAAGGAAAAATTGAAAAGATAACAAACGAAGTTCCGTCCGATGCCAAGGTGCTCATGACCTACGGCGGCGGAAGCATCAAGCGAAATGGTATCTATGACCAGGTGACGAAAGCACTGGCCGATTTTGAGGTTGTCGAATTTGGAGGCATTCCGGCAAATCCGGAATACGAAGTGCTGCTGGACGCGCTGGAAGTCATTGAGGAAGAAGATATTGACTTTATGCTGGCTGTAGGCGGTGGTTCGGTGATCGACGGAACGAAGTTTCTGTCGGGTGCGGCTCACTATGAGGGCGATTCGCCCTGGGATCTTCTGTCGGAATCCATTCGTGTAGAAGAGGGGCTGCCCTTCGGGACGGTATTGACGCTTCCGGCTACGGCCTCAGAGATGAACTCCGGTGCGGTGGTCTCTCGCAAGGAGACAAAGGAAAAGTTAGATATGGGCGGACCGGGGCTGTTTCCACAATTTTCGGTGTTGGATCCCACAGCCGTGCGCACCGTACCTGAGCGCCAGCTGGCCAACGGCATCACCGATGCGTTTACGCACGTGCTGGAGCAGTATATGACCTATCCCGCAGAAGGACGCCTGCAGGATCGTTTTGCAGAGAGTATCATGCAGACGCTCATTGAAGTAGCGCCCAAAATCATGGCGGATCCCACCGATTACGATGCCGCCGCGAACTTTATGTGGAGCTGTACTATGGCGCTGAACGGACTTATCCAAAAGGGCGTGCCCGGCGACTGGGCCGTGCATGCGATGGGCCACGAGCTGACGGCGCTGTATGGGATCGACCATGCGCGTACGCTGGCCATTCTTGCGCCTCGACATTACGAGCAAAATTTTGGCCGCAAGAAAGAGAAGCTGGCGAAATACGCCGAGCGGGTTTGGGACATCAGGGAAGGCGACATGGACGCCAAGGCCCACAAAGCGATTGAAAAGACGGAGGAATTTTTCCACTCGCTCAATATCGATACGAAACTGTCGGCTTATACCGATGATTACGAAGGAACCGCCCAAACCATTGCCAAGCGATTTAAAGAGCGCGGATGGACCGGACTGGGTGAGCATAGAGATCTCGGACCCGACGAAGTGGAAAGAATTGTTGAGCAGTCGTATTAGCAGAAATCAGGATTGAATAACAGGAAATTTACTTAAGACCTTATTTTTATTATGAATATTCTATTTGTACTTACATCACACGACAAACTGGGCGATACCGGAAAGAAAACAGGCTTCTGGATTGAAGAGTTTGCCAGCCCTTACTATACTTTCCAGGATGAAGAAGCGGACATTGCACTGGCCTCTCCCAAAGGCGGACAACCGCCCATCGATCCCAGCAGTGATACGCCGGATGCCCAGACCAAAGCCACCGAGCGCTTTAAGAAGGACGAAGAACTCCAACAGAAGTTAGCGGCCACAAAGAAACTATCGGACGTGTTGGAAGCGGATTACGATGCGGTGTTCTATCCCGGCGGGCACGGTCCGCTGTGGGATCTGGCCGAAGATGAAGATTCTATCAGTCTGATTGAATCCTTCAACAGCAGTAACAAGCCGCTCGGATTTGTGTGTCATGCTCCCGCAGCCTTGAAAGAGGTGAAGGGAACGGACGGGCAGCCGCTGGTCAAAGGCAAAAAAGTTACCGGCTTTTCTAATTCTGAAATCCTGCATCTTCTGAAAAAGTAGCTCAAAAACTGTTGAGTCTGCTTAAATAGTAATAATCGAGTAATGATCATAAAGGGGGATTAGCGGTTAATCCGTTTTACTTCTTTTTTTATTAATTATAGGTAGCGGATCAGAAAAAAGGATTCACATTTACAATTATGTTTTGCACATATTAATAGCGATAATAGTTAGATTTTCGTTTAGTGTTATGGTAAT
>DATGUX010000149.1:0-8799 GCA_035300985.1 Fodinibius sp. | reverse complement strand
GTAAAGCCCGTTTAGAGATTTTATCGCAGGAGCATACTAAATTTTCGCCGCTCTTTTAAAATGGGTCAACTCATTATCTAAAGCAAGTTCAGTTGGATTATTTAACACAATTTTGTAAGCTTATCAAGCTTTATGAAGGGCAAAAATAGGCCCCCAGAAGAGTTATAAAGAAATGAGTACCAAACAGTGATTTTGTAAAAAACATGGCTATCCAATGACAGCTATCCAGAGTGATATTGATATACAGGAATTACAAAAAACTATTTCTCACTGGCTTCAAGCGCGCTTAGATACGGACGCGGTACAGTGGCTGAAAGAGCAGGATGAGCAATTATCTGGTGAGGGAGAAGACTGGGTCTTTTTCACCTCATTTAGTGCCGCCCCTCGTCATACAACAAAAGATGCGCTGGAGCTGGCCGGCAAAGAAAAAGCAGAAGCAGCCAATATCCGCACGGGATGGCAGCCGGAATACTGGTCTGTCGATCAGCTGGCCCGGTTATATTTGGTTCTTAGCATTGCGAAACGGGAGAAGGAAGCCTTTTTGAGCCTTCTTGACAAGACCTTTGTATCCAGTGATATGAGTGAGGGGGTTGCGTTGTATCAAATGCTTCCGGTGCTGCCTTATCCGGGGGCACTCAAAAAACGGGCAGCCGAGGGGATCCGGAGCAATATAAGTGCCGTCTTTGATGCCGTAGCGCTTCGCAATCCCTATCCCACCGACTATATGGGGGAAGACGGCTGGAATCAGGTTGTCCTGAAGGCGCTTTTTGTGGGAAGCCCGCTGTATCTTATCCAGGGGATTGACCGGCGGAGTAATAAAAAACTCGCTTCTATGCTTCGGGATTACGCCCACGAGCGCTGGGCCGCCGGCCGCAGCGTTTCTCCCGAGCTTTGGAGACCGGTAGGTCCTTTTGCGGAGGATGAATTTATTGATGATCTCGGGCGCGTGTTGGATAATGCCAATAAGAACAAGCAATATGCTGCACTATTGGCTCTTTCCGAAAGCCCATCTCCCCAAGCAAAAGCCCTGACCGGACAACATCAGCCCCTGTTGCGCGAGATTGGGGAACAAGATATTACGTGGGATACCATTGGGCGTGAAGAACATCGGTAGCGATTCACTGATTTGGGTACTCCGCTGCTGTTAACCATTTTATCTAACTAAAATATTTTACTTATGCCTTTTGAAGAGATGAACTTTATTGACCCTCATATTCATATGATTTCCCGCACCACGGATGACTATGAGGCCATGCGGCAAGCAGGCGTGGTTGCCGTTATCGAACCGGCCTTTTGGATTGGCCAGCCCCGGACCAACGTTGGGTCTATGCTGGATTATTTTAGCTTAATTGTAGGCTGGGAGCGGTTTCGTGCACAGCAATTCGGGATCCAGCACTACTGCACCATTGGATTAAATGCCAAAGAAGCCAATAACGAAGAGCTTGCAGAAAAAACGATGGAACTGCTGCCGCGCTATGCGGCCAAGGAAGGGGTTGTAGCCATTGGTGAGATTGGATATGACGACATGACTGATCTGGAAGAAAAATACTTCCACCAGCAGCTTGAGCTTGCTCAAAAACTGGATATGCTCGTGTTGGTCCACACCCCGCACCGGAATAAAAAGCAGGGTACCATTCGCAGTATGGATCTGTGCGAAGAGCACGGCCTTGACCCGGCAAAAGTCATTATCGATCACAATAATGAAGAGACCGCCAAAGATGTGCTCGACCGCGGCTACTGGACGGCCTTTACCATTTATCCGGGCACCAAGATGGGTAATGAACGCATGGTAGAAGTGGTCAGGCAATACGGGACCGAGCGTATCTTCATTGACAGCGCGGCCGACTGGGGGAAAAGCGACCCGCTGGGCGTTCCTAAAACGGCGAAACTGATGCTCCAAAAAGGTATTTCGGAAGAGGCCGTGCGGGAGGTTTGCTACCAAAACGCTTTGACGGCTTATTCCCAAAGTGGCCAAATGCAGGAAAAAGATTGGACCGAGCGCCCCCGCATCGATCAAAGCCAAAGCTATGGCGGTAATACGATACTGCGCGGTGGTTCGGCTCCTTTTGTTGAGGAAGGGGAACCAGACAACGATGATATCATTATAGAATAGCCGTTCATCATCTGGAGGAAGGGTTAGTTCTTGCGGGATTTATCCAGCGGATCCGCCTTTCTTTCCAGCCTTTAATAATACCTCAGCCACAATTACCGAGGGGCCCTTGAACCGACAAGTTAAACACTCATTATTCACACAGCTCCGGGCCTATGGCGAGTTGATGCGGCCGGCCAATATCCTAACGGCCTTTGCCGATATTTTAGCCGGCTTCGCGGCCGTCGGCGGCGTTATCGCGGTATCCGGATGGTCACTTTCGGCCGATCCCGCGGGACTTGGATGGCTGCTGCTGTCCACCTTCGGATTATATGGCGGCGGGGTGGTACTTAATGATGTATTTGATGCCGACCTTGATGCCACAGAGCGGCCCGAACGGGCCATACCCAGCGGCCGTGTATCCAGGAAGGGAGCCTTGCTAACGGGAGTGGTACTGCTTCTTTTTGGCATTGTTACGGCATTCCAGGTGAACAGTTTGGCCGGGATCTTAGCCCTTAGTATCAGCACGACGGCCTTATTATATGACTACTGGGCTAAACATTCTGCAGTGTGGGGACCGCTTTTTATGGGGCTTTGCCGGGGCGGCAATCTGTTATTAGGAGCTGCCGTCTATCCGCTTTTATTACCCGGCCTGTGGTATTTGGCGCTTTTCCCTGTCCTATATATTGGAGCCATTACGCTGGTCAGCCAGGGGGAAGTGCATGGCGGCAGCAGGAAGACGGGCTTTGGAGCCCTGGGATTAGTGGTTTTAATAATCGCCGGTTTATTCTTGCTGAGCTTGCTCTCTTCCTACGCTGTATGGAAAGGAGTTCTTTTTGTTATCCTATTTGCAGCCATGGTCGTTCCTCCTTTTTGGAGGGCGGCGATGAATCCTAAGCCTTCTTTCATAAAAGAGGCCGTAAAGCGGGGCGTGTTAGCCCTGATCGTATTAAATGCCGCACTTGCGGCCGGCTTCGGAGGGATTACAATGGGCCTATTAGTGTTGATACTGTTACCCCTTTCGATATTGCTATCCAACCTATTTGCGGTAACCTGATACTTGCCTGTCTTCCAAAAATAAGCACGCCAAACCGTTAGCTCACACTTGCATGGTGGACTTGCTATAAAATTTGACTATCTCAGCCTAATCCGGCAAATTCTAAATGCCTGTTTGAAGGCTATATCTATGTTTTGGAATGATAACCGTACAGGACGCTTGGCAGTCATTTATTTATCCATATGTCTATCTAAAAACATTCAATAAAGTTAGATGATTCTCTTTAATACTATTTTCGCTATTATATTTATTTGTTTTGCCTACGTTAATTTAAACGATCCCGATGCATGGCTGTGGGTAACCATTTACTTATTAGGCACTTTTAGTTGTGCTACCATCATATTTGCCATCTACCTACCCACTTTTTATTTGGCATTAACTGTTATATACACTGTTTATGCTTTGTTTTTATTTTTCAGCCAAGACGGAGTCCTGACGTGGCTCACCAAATATAATATGCCGGATATTGCTGCTTCTATGCAAGTGGATAAGCCGTGGATTGAAAAAACGCGCGAGTTCTTTGGTCTGCTCATTGTTTGTGCCGTCTTGTTAGTAAATTACCTTGTTTATGTGTAGGGTGGTTGTGGAGTATAGCATAAGAGATTAAAACCTTTGATTTCAGCGTAAGTTGTCTTCATTCATCACAATAAGAGTGAATGTGATGACCAGAATGTTCCCATCCTGAACTGTTGGCTTGACAGAAACCAACAGTTTGCACCTGATTATAAAAAATAACAGTAGAATACGATTATGAGTATCTCTTATAGTTATGAAACACCTCTGTTACTATAAATCAGAATATTTAACCTATTTAATTTAGTGTCCGCTATGCAAGAACATACTTATCCTAAATTACATAACGCAGCCTGGCCAGGAGTGGTGGGCAAAGGTCCTGACTCAGAGCCTCCTGTTGCCCTTGATACGCTGCTCGATCTAACAGCCGCTGCTGAAGTTGATGGAGTAAAGTTTGATGGAATTGATCTTTTTCTTTCTGATCCCCATATAAGTATTGACAGTACGGAAGATGAGATTAAAGAACTGGCCGATAGTATTGGTGAAAGGGGTCTTAAAGTAGGAAGTATGGTTGCACCGATTTGGCCAGATATTGGCGGAGGATCGGCTATGGGAAGTAAAGAAGACCGAGAAAATTTTATTACTCAGATAAAGAAATCATGCCAAATTGGTAAGACACTTCGCGAGCACGGCATACGTTCCTATGGAGTTATCAGAATTGATTCTTCGGTGGACCCGGCAACCTGGGCTGAAAACCCCTCCGAAAATACAAAGCTCATTGCTGAAACTTGGCGTAAAGCTTGTGATGTCGCCGCCGATTATGATGAACAACTTGCAGCCGAAGGTGAAATTTGCTGGGGAGGTATGCACAGCTGGAAAACAATGGTAGCCACCCTGGAGGCTGTTGACCGACCTAATATTGGGTTCCAAGCTGATATGGCCCATACATTATTATATCTATTAGGTTACAACGCCCCTGAAGATCGTATTTTGCCGGAAAATTTTGACTGGAATGATCGGGCTGTACTTGAAGAAGGCTTCGAGGAAATGACGGCCGCACTGCGTCCCTGGACCATTGATTTTCATGTGGCTCAAAATGATGCTACCGTTTTTGGGTCAGGGACTCACGAAAAGACAGGCCGGCATTGCCTGCCCAACGACCCTGACGGGAAGCTCAATATAGCCGAAGATGCGGGTCATTGGCTGCGTGATGAAAACGGAGATCTCACCAAAGCATTTAAGCACATCTGTTGGGATGGTTGCATGTTTCCCAATGAAGTGATGAAACAACAGCAGACTTGGAATAACATTTTGGCAGCAATGATTGAAGTTCGTGAAAAGCATGGCTGGTCAGAATAAATAGGAATACTTATTTTACACTAAAGGCAGAAAACACGATGGCAGATAAGAAAGAATTGCGAGTTGGTATGATCGGTTACGGTTTTATGGGACGTACCCATACGAACGGCTATAAAAGAGTCAATGATTTTTTTCCTGAAATAGCATACCGTCCCGTACTAAAGGCCGTTTGTGGCCGAACAAAGGAAAAGGTGCAAGCCTTTGCTGATCAGTGGGGTTATGAGTCGGTAGAAACAGATTGGAGGGCCCTTATAGCGCGCGATGATATAGACGTCGTAGATATTTGCACGCCTAATAATATGCATGCTGATATTGCTATTGCAGCAGCTGAAGCCGGGAAAATGATTGTTTCGGAGAAGCCGCTTGCCCGTAATGTGGATGAAGGAAAAACGATGGTGGAAGCTGTGGAAAAGGCGGGCGTAGCCAATACGGTAACCTATAATTATCGCCGTATTCCAGCTATTTCACTGATGAAAAATATTATTGATTCGGGAAAGTTGGGACGTATATTTCATATTCGGACCAATTTTCTGCAAGATTTTACTATTAGCCCGGATGTGCCTCAGGGAGGTAAGGATCTGTGGAGACTTGATGAGAAAGTAGCAGGCTCTGGGGTAACCGGTGATCTGCTTGCCCATTGTATTGATACGGCCATGTGGCTCAATGGGGGCATTAAAGATGTCTCGGCTGTGACAGAAACTTTTGTAAAAGAACGCGTTCATCAGGAAACAGGTGAAAAGCAGGAAGTTACCATAGATGATGCTTGTATCTTCAATTGTCATTTTGAAAACGGGGCATTAGGTCTTTTTGAGGCCAGTCGTTATGCGCGGGGCCATAAAGCACTTTATACGCTCGAGATTAACGGTGAAAATGCCTCCTTCCGCTGGGACCTGCACGATATGAATCGGCTTGAGTTTTTTGACTATGCCGATGACGCTGAACTGCGCGGCTGGCGGTCTATCCACGTGACTGAAGGGGAGCATCCCTATATGGATAAATGGTGGGTCCCGGGATTATCCGTTGGGTATGAGCATACCTTTGTACATCATATAGCTGATTTTCTTAAGTGTTTGGAAACCGGTGAGCCCTGTTCACCAACCTTTAAAGAAGCCCAGCAAACACAAAAAGTATGCGAAGCCGTGCTGAATTCAGCCCATTCAGGCAGCCGGCAGGAAACAGATGTTATATGGTCATAAGCCTTGTTCTTATCAACTAACCGAATGTATTAGATGTCCGTTACCGTCCAAAATGAAAATCCGCTTATAGCTGCTGACCAATGGCGTAATAAGGTATCAAACCACCGTCAACTTGGTGGAATTGAAACCGCTGTTCTTGATAATGGAATGGGCAAAGGAACGAGGATAGCCTGGTTCAACACAGGAAACGGCTTGCGATTTAAGGTAGTGTTAGATCGCGCTATGGATATCGCCGATGCTTTTTATGGACCCCACAGCTTAGCGTGGCTCAGCCATCATGGGATTTCTCCCCCCAATCCGGCGGCCGTAGAAGGTGCTACCTGGCTCGATTCTTTTGGAGGCGGATTGCTCACGACCTGTGGCCTTAGCCATGTAGGCGGCCCGGAGGAGGATAAGTATGGAACTCGGGGACTACATGACCGGATAAGTCATATTCCAGCCAAAATTGAATCGGTTAATCAGCCGAACCTTAACAAGGGAAATATGGGCATGAGTATTACGGGAACAATGTTGCAGAGTTCCGTTTTAGGTTTCCATCTGGAACTGAAGCGAACAATCTCAGCAAAACTCGGTGAATCGACTATTCATATCCATGATGAGGTTACAAATTTGGGAAATGAGCCAGCTCCGCATATGCTTTTATATCACTGTAACTTTGGATGGCCCTTAGTTGATGAAGGGGCCATCCTGCAATGGGAAGGTGACTGGGAGGCTCCGGATGAACAAAGCAGTCGAATATTCAATGGATCTAATGATTTTAAGAAATGCAGCCGGCCACTGGAAGAACATAGTGGCGCCAGTGAAGCTGTTGCCTTTATTGACATAGCACCCGATAATGATGGGCCCTGTCGGTGTGGAATTAAGAATTCTGAAATAGGTGTGAAGGTAAGCTTGGAATATGCTAAATCGCAGTTGCCCTGGCTAACTAATTGGCAGCACTGAGGGAAAGGAGAATATGTTACCGCCCTTGAACCGGGTACTCATCCCCCTATAGGACAGGCGAAAGCAAGGGAAGATGGAACACTCATCCAGCTGAATGTTGGAGAAACAAAAAGGTATGCTATTCAACTCACGGTGGAGGGCTAATTGAATAGCCGGTATACGACAGCGAAAAGAGCTATCAGTTAGGCTGTCTTAATTAGGATATGGATATATTAAATTCAGATTATAGGGTGCTTTGCACAACCCCTTAATTTAGTGGTTTCTGTGATAATTTGTAGGTTTCATCGAGCAATCCGTCGAATCTAACTTAATCCATCGTTATTATGTCCGATAAACGCCAGCAACTCAGCATTTTAGACCAGTGGGCATCCCAATCGGGACAAATTTCCCGCTCTACCGAGCGACTTAACGAAATTGCTGAGTGGATCGACTGGACCCCGCTCTACGCAGTCGGTCGCCAAGTTGACAAGACCGGCCCACAGGGCGGGCAGCCGCGCAAGCCCGTTCGGTGGATGATTCGCGGGTCGTTTTTGCAACACTTATACCAACTAAGTGATCCTCAGCTGGAAGATCAGCCCACCCGTCGCCTGAGCTTTCGTCGCTTCACCGGGCTCTCTTTAGATCAAAAAGTCCCTGACTTTACGACCCTCTGGCGATTTAGGGAACAATTGGCCGAGGAAGGCCTGGTCCGGGAATTATTTAATCAAATTATCCGGCAACTGGAAGATAAGGGCCTGATCCTAAAGCGTGGAACTGTGGTTGATGCGACCATTATCAACTCCGGAAACCGACCGCTGAGCGATAACGACCGCAAAGCATTAGCTCAGAATCCCTCGGCCCAAATCGACCCTGATGCCGATTCGACCCAACTGGAGGAGCTGCTGTCCGGAGACGAGCGGGCGGTTTTCGGCGACAAGGCCTATCCCTCTAAGGACGTTAAGATAGCATATCGCGAGCAAGGAGTCTATTACGATATCTTGGACAAAGCCTACCGGAACACCCCGATGAGCCCTTCCCAAAAGGCCCGCAACGCCCGCAAGCGCCGCGTGCGGCGCTATGTAGAACATCCCTTCGCGGCGATCAAAAATCGCTGTGGCGGACGGGTGGCCAAAGCGAAAACCAAGCTACGCAACAAAGCTCGGTTTGTCATGGCTGCCATTTGCTGGAACATCGAGCGTAGCATCAGTTGGGCCAAAAAGAAACCAAAAGTACTCCCGGCCAGAGCCGGCTAATGGGTGAGGTATACCCCATAGCGGCCGAAATGGTCGCTTGGTCCGATTTTTCGGGCTAAAACCCGAGATATTGTTACGAGTAAGCCCAATTTAGCCTGTTTTAGAAATACAAAAACCACAAAGGTTAGAAAATTCGAAAAGGGTTAGTAGTTCAAAGCCTTCTCTGAGATAAAACTGGGGAAAACACAACCCAAAACAAATGGGGTGCTAAAATTGAATGAGAAAATCGAATTTACTAATTTCGCACCCTCATAGTCCGACAGACTCCTAGGCAGCTTCCTGTAAAAAGAACTCTTTTGTTAACTTGTTGATCCATTACAAATGGGTTTTGTTGACAGTTATATTATGGCTTGTGGCATACCATCTTATTGTTAATAAGGCTGGTTATTTCCGTGATCAGTTTACAGAATC
>DATGUX010000148.1:0-2267 GCA_035300985.1 Fodinibius sp. | reverse complement strand
ACCGTTTTTGGCCTGGAAATTCGAGCCCGGTTCAGACTTTCAAACCTATCCTTTGACTTAGGGATCGGCTTTGGTTACGAGCCTGCGCGGGGAAAGCAACAGCTTTATTTAGATGCTTATTAACCCAAATTATCAGCGAATTATTGAGTCCGGATTATTCATATCGGATAGTATTTAAAATTCTGATGAAACATAGTGTTTACCAAATGGGTACCAAACAACATATGAAATTTTATTGGTATAATGCATTGACCGGTTTAAGTGACGAAATATATAATGTGGTGATTATTGAAGAATAACACACACGAACCCCTATCAATACCTTTTCCGACCACTTTCGGGAAAGGAAGATAATTTTTCTCTGCCAGCCGGCGAAAGGGGAAATAGAGGCGGGTCAGTCAAGCCCAAAACCCTAATCAAAACTATTTAAACCGAACCTGCCAATGAATTTGCATAATATAATCTCTGAGCGCATCTTTTAAAAAAACTTCATCTCCTGTAATGCTTCTGAAAAGTAATTATCTCTTATATCTTATCATTTTTGTGCTGGTGGCGGGTTGCTCACAATCAGAAACTGAAAGGCCCGACTCAGTCAGGCGAAAAAGCCCTATTGCTATTGCACGGGCGCTTCATCCAGCAACCGACACCTACATTAAAATAGTGTATGGACAGCCCTATAAGAAAGGGCGCACCGTCTTTGGAAAGCTGGTTCCTTATAATGAAGTGTGGCGTACCGGGGCCAACGAAGCTACCGAATTAACGACTACCGGAGATATCCTTTTAGCCGGCAATGAGCTGTCCGCCGGAACCTATGCTCTTCTTTCGATTCCGGATAAAAACGAGTGGACAATTATTATCAATAATAAATTAGGCCAGTGGGGAGCCTTTGATTATCAAAAGGAATATGATGAACTGCGGATTGAAGCTGACCCGCATAAAATAGATGCTACCGTAGAAGCTTTTACCGTCGAATTTACGGAGGTTATTGCCGATTCAACGGCTATTCTTATGCAGTGGGATCAGACGGAAGTCCGTATTCCGGTAACATTTCTGCCTTCCGATTAAGCAGATTCCTTAACCTTGACCAAGAGTTCATCCGGTACGTCGATATCCATACGCAGGAGCAGAGAAGCATGTGTTTTTCCCTGTGCATCCAGCTTAAGCGATACCGTACCCCCGCCGCCAAGGCTTTCATGAAGCACAAAGTTCAGAGCACCTATATTGGGCAGCTCATATCGCTCCACCTCTCCTTTACAGATATGCTTCATATATTCCTTTACTTTTTCAGCAGTAAGATTATCTTTTAAAAAGGGATATACGTCGGGATGCCGGGCAATAACACCCACATTGCTGCCGTCGCCCTTATCACCGCTGCGTCCGTGTGCAATATCAATAAGTTTTACCTTGGCCATATTATATACAATCAGGTTATTTTATATTAAAATAGACCTAAACTTCCGCCCTTGCAAGATGAAAAATATGTAATATGTTTTCCTTTTTTGGTATAGGTTTAGTTTATTGTAACCGGTTGATTATTATGGATAATGTTGATCCATTCGACCTTAAATAGACCTTTAGATCGTTTAGCAGCATAATTTCTATCTCCTAAATACTTATTTTACATGAGCAGCCCGAACAGAGTAGTTATTACCGGATTAGGTGCCCTTTCTCCCATTGGCAATAATGTGGAAGATTTTTGGGAAAATCTGACCAACGGTGTCAGCGGTGCCGACCGTATCAGCCATTTCGATCCGTCTGAATTTCGCACCCACTTTGCCTGCGAACTCAAAGATTTTGACATCAGCGATCATCTGGAACATAATGCCATTCGCCGCTCCGATCCTTACAGTCAATACGCACTGGTAGCTACCGATCAGGCCGTAGAAGATTCGGGACTGGATTTTGATGCGATGGATCCTTTTGATACGGGCGTTATCTGGGGCAGTGGTCAAGGCGGGATGTTCACCTTTGAAGAAGAGGTTAAAAATTATGCCGATAATGATTATTCTCCCCGTTTCAATCCTTTTTTTGTGCCTAAGCTCATCATCAATATGGCACCGGGACTCATTTCCATGAAATACGGGCTGATGGGCATTAACTACGCCACCGTTTCCGCCTGTGCTACCTCTAACACCGCTATTATGGATGCGCTGAACTACATCCGGTGGGGTAAGGCTAAAGTGATGATTACCGGCGGATCTGAAGCCGGTATTACCGAAGCTTCATTCGGTGGATTCTCTGCCATGCGGGCGATGTCGCAACGTAAT
>DATGUX010000147.1:0-3985 GCA_035300985.1 Fodinibius sp. | reverse complement strand
TCCAGGTTCTTGTAACTCATATAAACAGTAGTTCATTAAGGGACTATCAGTAAGATCTCTTAACGCCCTATTCCTTACAATAAAATTTAACTAATTATATTCTCGATAGTTTTGGAACCCAGAAATCTGCCATCCGCTATCTGCCATCCGAGATCCAGCTTCCGCTATCCCGCATCCAGAAACTGGAATCCGGCTTCTGATATCTGGTATCTGCCATCCGAACTCCGGCATCAAATCACCACCTCTTTCGCCGGTGGACGCAAATTATAGTTAGAGCTCATCACCTGTCCATAGGCACCGGCATTGGCTACGAGCACAACATCCCCTTCTTCGGACTGGGGGAAATGACGGTCAAGTCCCAGTTTATCGCCTGTCTCGCAAATAGGACCTACAATATTGACCGACTGGCTGTTGGGTTCTTCCAGCCGCGAAAGATTGGCAATAGAGTGGCGCGCGCCGTATAAAGCGGGACGGATAAAGGAATTCATCCCGGTATCTACACCCAGATACTTTACCTGCCCCTTGCCTTTAAGCTGCGTAATACCGGTAAGCAGTACTCCTGCTACTGCCGTAAGGAAGCGTCCCGGCTCAATCCAGAGTTCGTACTGTGGGTGTGCTTCTTTAAATTTCTTCAGCGACTGCGCAACTTCCCGGAGGTCCAAATGGGCCTGACGTTCATTCTCACGGATGCCAAATCCCCCGCCCAGATCCAGAATCTGCACACCACCCAGCTGCTCGGCTACCTGGTGTAAACTAAGGGCCGTATCCTTCCATGAGAGTGGATCTTTGATGCCGCTGCCGATATGAGCATGCAGCCCTTTAACAGTAATCTGCAGCTCGTCAACCAGGGCTGCAACCTCCTCCATCTCAAAGCGGGGAATCCCAAATTTAGAGTGTACGCCGCCGGTACGCACGTGCTTATGGTGGCCATGCCCGTGGCCCGGATCGATACGCAAAAACAGCTCCTGTCCATGGAAAAGCTCCTTCCATTGCTGCAGCGGGTAGATGTTATCAAGCGTCAGATTTACGCCCAGCTTTAGAGCCTCCGCATATTCTTCACGGGGAGCAAAGTTAGGGGTAAACAGAATTTCGTTGCGATCAATATCGGGGAAAAGTTCCAGCACACGGCCTACCTCACCGATGGATACGCACTCAAATCCGAAGCCTTGTGCCCGGAAGCTACGCAGCACCTCGGGATGGGCATTGGCCTTGATGGCATACAGACGATGGTCGATAGCATCAATCGTCTTGATAAGATCGGCGTAGGTGCAAAGCGTATCGGTATCATAAACGTAGCAGCTGCCTTCATGATCGTAGAGCTCAAGCAGCTTTTGCTGTTTACGCTTCCACCAGGGTTCCTCAACCTGGATATCCTGCTGCTGCTCACCCATCAGCTCCGGCCAGGTTGGCCCAAACGACTGCTGACTGCCCGACTGCGTTATGGCATGCTCGTGCAGCTGGCGCACTAACCGGTCGGCCTGACTTCCTTCAACTACAAAAGTAAAGTTCAGATCATTAGACGCTTGACTGACCAGGTACACTTTATGCTCTTCAAAGACTTCAAAAGTGCTGCCCAGCTGATGCAGGATAGTACGAATATGGCGGCCCAACAGACTTACAGCCGATACAGACTTTATAATCTCAACTTTACAAAGCTCCGACAGCTCTTCAACAAGCGATTCCTGAATACTAACAAAGTGTGTATTGAGGGCCGGATCCAGCGAAACGGTGACATTCGACTCCGAAGTGGACACCAGGTCGATCGACAGCCCATACTTTTTGAAGATGGTAAAGGCCTCTGCAAGAAAGCCGACACGCTGCCACATACCCAGCGACTCCATGCTCACCAGTACAACATTATTGCGCACGGCAATGGCTTTAACCAGGGCCTCATCCTCTGAAACATCGCCGGAGATCGCCGTTCCGGAAAGCTCCGGTCGACTGGTACAGCGCACGTGAATAGGGATCTGATGCTTACGCGCGGGTAAAATGCTGCGCGGATGAAGTACACCGGCCCCATTTGTAGCAATCTCCTGGGCCTCCTCATAGCTGAGATGCTTCAGCAGCCGCGCCGATGGTACCTTTTGAGGATTGGCGGAAAACATCCCCGGCACGTCGGTCCACACTTCAAGCCGGGCAGCCCCTATTTTCGCAGCAAAATAGGCCGCGGATACGTCCGACCCACCACGCCCCAGAATTACGGTCTTCCCTTCCCGGTCGCTCCCAATAAAGCCCTGTGTTATGACGACCGGACCTGCCTCTTCCAAACGATCTTGCACGGAGTGATCAAAGTCAGTGCTGCTGACCGCCGATAAGATCTGTGCCTGTTCGCTGGCATTCGGGGCCGCTACGGTTTTGATGCACTGCCGGCTGTCAAGCCAACGAGCCTGGCCCAGCTCACGCTGTACGTAAGCCGCGCCCAGCCGGGTAGCCATCAGCTCTCCCATAGCCAGCAGGCGCGCTTGCACCCGATAGCTGGCCTCCCCAATAAGCTCAACCCCCTTAACAATATGATCAAATTCACTAAATGATTCTTCAAGTAAGGATTCGGCGGGAAGCTCCAGCGCACGACCCAAGGTCAGGTGGCGCTCTTTCAGCTCACTCAACAGATCTTGGACATTATTCTCAGGGGCTCGGGCAATGATCTGCTCGATCTTATCAGAAATACCGCTTAGCGCCGAATGTACAACACAGACAGCATAGCCCTCCTTCCGCCGCCGCTTGATTACACCAACAACATTTTGCCAATTCTTAACTGAGGATACACTTGTCCCGCCAAACTTCAGGACAACCCATTCATTTCTTTCTTTTGCCATCATATACTAATTGCGTTATTCAACATAAAATACAAGCGCGAAAATATAATAATCTATTACCCTTTTTTCCTAAAAAGCTTTAATCCTTTAGCTTGACCATAAATTACGCTATTCTATCCTGTTCTTACTTTTTATTCAAGACATCTACATTGCCAGTGCAGTCAAAACCAATCATCACAATTATAGCATTCTTTTTGCTCTCTTTGCTGTCCCGGCTGGCTACAGCACAAAGCACTGCCTCCGTCAGTGGCTATATTATTGATGCCGAAAGCGGGGAAACGCTCATATCTGCAAATATTGCCATCAAGGATTCTAAAAAAGGAAGCTCTACCAACGCAGCCGGATATTTTAGCCTGCCGGATTTAGAGCCGGGATCACACACACTGATTGTCAGCTATATCGGATACCAACGGTTCGAGAAACAGATTACCCTTGACCCGGATGAGAGCCGAAGGATAGATATAGAACTGATTCCGGAGGATTACCGTCTGGATGAGCTTGTGGTAGAGTCTGAAGTTGCAGCTACCGAGCAGCACAATATCGGTAAAGCGGAGCTGGAAACCGACTTTATCAAGAAAGTGCCCAGTGTTTTTCAGGCCGATGTATTTCGTTCGCTGCAACTGCTTCCGGGGATTAAAGCGGCATCCGACTTTTCAAGTGGGCTCTACATCCGCGGCGGCAGCCCCGATCAGACACTTATTCTGCTCGATCGTACTACGGTCTATAATCCCACTCATTTTTTTGGGTTTTTTTCCACTTTTAATCCCGATGCTATTAAAGATATCCAGCTCTATAAGGGAGGCTATCCCGCCAAATACGGCGGACGCCTGGGATCGGTACTTTCGATTTACAATAAAGACGGCAACCGTAACGAATTTGAAGGATCGATAACCCTGGGCATGCTGGCATCACGCATCTCCGCGGAAGGTCCTCTTAAAAAAGGGTCCTGGATGCTGGCCGCCCGCCGCTCCACGCTTGATCCGCTGCTGGCCGTACTGCGTAAATCACAGGAAAATATTCCCGAGAGTTTTTACTTCTGGGATCTAAACGGAAAAATAAACTACGATGCGAATGCTAATAACAAGCTGTCACTCGCTTTTTATACCGGCACCGACGATTTGCGCCTACCCTTCTCCGAGGATGCCGATGTTGCGCTAAACTATGGTAAC
>DATGUX010000146.1:0-4114 GCA_035300985.1 Fodinibius sp. | reverse complement strand
CGAAGAAAGGGGCATGACAGCTTTCCATTCCTATTTCCCGATCCGGAGGAGCTTCTCTTTTTTATTGCCCATCCGATCGTAGATGACTGCTTTTATATCCATGGCTGAGGGAGGGTCGAATTCCGGATAATAATAGACCAGGCGATTATCTTCAGGCTCATATTCGGCTATTCCTTTTAGGCCGTTTACGGTAATTAAAGAACGGTCGGGATCGATGCCGGAGAGGTCGTCATCAGCATCAAAGTAGATGAGCCACTGTCCGTCAGGCCTGCGGTAGAGCCGGGGATTATCAAGGGTAGGCGGTGTTGTGTCGCGCCGGGTTATAAAGGTGCCCAGCGTATTGCTTTGCATGGTAATATAATCTTCGCTAAAGCCGGTCTCCATCAGGTACCAATAGTTATAGCGTTCATTGTATTTATAAAAGGCCAGTTTTGAAGTGTCTCTGAGGGCAGGACTTCGCTTAATCCGAAGTTCAAACTCCTTATCCAGCGGATAGGCCTCGGGTCCTATGATGGCTTTTACCGAATCAGGTGCAAACTGTTTGGCCGCCAATGTTACGGAAACCGTATCATAAAAGGCATGCCGTGGAAAAATGACTCTGGCCTGCTTGTCGATAGAGGTCAGTAGCCCTTTGGTGGACGGTATCATCCGGCGGAAAATGGTGGGCCCCATCCCCGGGATATTCATAAACAAATTATCAAGATTCCGTAAATTGATCGTGACCATATTGCTATGTGCGGTTAAGCGGCCCCAGTCGGGGATGGCCACGGTTAGTTCCCGGAAATCTTTTTTAGCTATGTTAACCCAGTTAGGCTGCCAGTTCCAGCGGTCAATCGTTATTTTGGGGATTTTCGTTGGCGGAGAAGCTTTATTTACAGCACGATAATAAGGCTTCCTAACGGCTTCCTTTACAGACAGGCGGACAACAGCTGTGCTGCGGTTGCCAAAATAGTCGGAAGCCGTAATGCTAACCTTGTGAAGGCCGGGGGCAAGACCTAACTTTCCCTTATCAGGACCTGTTGTATAGAAATTTAGCGTATTTCCATCCGCAACAAAAAGTCGCTGATAGCCTTGTCCATATTTTCGGAGCAGCGGATACACCCGGTCGATAAACATCTGATTAGTCTCGGCATAGGAAAAGCTATCTACTTTGGAGCGAAACAGCTGCTTGCCATCCACCGACATTGACAGCTGGTATACGGCATAGGGATTGGGAACGCCGTTGGATTTGTCATAAGTATTGATGCCCAAACCTGCGGCCCCCGATATTTCCACCGTTCCAAAGTCGTAATATCCATTGCGGCGATGAGGTCTGCGCGTGTGGATCTTCTTTTTGCCTTCAATAATGCTGTTGGATGCAAGCGGTTCAACAGATAAGTTGGTTATGGCCGGAGCGATATTATCCTGAACACTAAGGTTAGTTAACAGCGGATTGAAGGGAGCCTGTTGGGGCGATCTAAGCTCAAAATGAAGGTGAGGCGGACCAATGCCCGAAGCTCCGCTGAGCGCTATAAGCTCTCCCTGTTTTATGTGGATTTGCTCTTCTTCTACTACTCGATCAAAATAGGGGCGATGGTTTTCAGAAAAACGAAGAGAATCGGCATAATGCTGCAGGCGGTCGTTAAAGCGCATTAAGTGGGCATAAACCGAAAAGGAACCATCCGTATGTTTTAGATACAGCACTTTGCCATAACCGGTAGGTTTGATAGCCAGGCGGTACAGCACGGCATCGCGGGTGGCATAAATCTCATAACCGCGGCGTCCCCATGTTTTAATATCCAGGGCGGCATGAAAATGGCCGAGTCTGGTTTCAGCAAAGGTAGAAGTCAGGTGATGGCTGGCATTGGTGGGCCAAAGGTAATGCGCGTCAGAAGGCTCAAATGAATCGCCCGCCTGAGCAAAGGTATTTGCCGAGCATACAAGACCCAAAACCAATAATAAGACCCAGCTCTTCATAGTGATGCTACCTCAATATTTAGTTTGGCAAGTGCAGGCTCCAGACTGGCCTCGATCTGATCTCCGGAAGAGAGGGGAGAGACTCCTTCCGGGGTTCCGGTGAAGATAAGATCGCCCGGATGAAGTGTAAATATTTCTGACAAATAACTTATAAGATCAGCTACCGAAAAGATCATAAGCCCTGTGGAGGATTGCTGGCGCAGAGAGCTGTTTAGCCGGAGGGAAAGCTCAAGGTTCCGAGGATCACTCACCCGGCCGGCAGGTACAAAAGAGCTGAGCGGAGCAAAAGTATCAAAGCCTTTGGCTACCGACCACGGATGGCCTTTTTCTTTGGCGCGGCTTTGGATGTCGCGGGCCGTTACATCAATGCCGACGGCATAGCCGGCTACGTATGAAAGAGCCCTCGATGAGGGTATGTTTTTGCCTTCTTTGCCAACAGCAACCACCAGTTCCACTTCGTGGTGGACGTCATTACTTTGGCGGGGCAGCTGAATCGGGCCGTTAAAAGTGATGCTGCTTGCCGGTTTGATGAAAGTCAGCGGCCGGTCGGGCACTTCGTTACCTAATTCACGGGCATGGGCCACATAGTTGCGGCCGATGCAGTAAACAGTGCCAACGCTAAGACCCGAAAGCCCCCGCAATGTAATTTGTTTCATAAATGTACTATTATAGCCGGTGTTTAAATACAAATGGGCACGGATGATAACTCTACTGAAGCAGGGCATAGCCTGACCTCCGTGCTTTATATATGAGAAAAAACCAATATCATTATACATCAATATAAAAAAGCCCCGATCTCTTTAGAAATCGGGGCTTTTAAAAAAATGCAAAAAATACTATTTAAGCAACAGGCTCAACGCTAACAAACTTGCGTCCGCCGGAGCGCACGCGGAAGGTTACCTGTCCGTCTTCTTTAGCAAAGAGGGTGTCGTCTTTTCCGCGGCCAACATTTATGCCGGGGTGGAATTTAGTTCCACGCTGACGCACGATAATATGACCGGCGCGAACTTCTTCTCCGCCGTATTTCTTTACTCCCAGCCGCTTCGATATCGAATCGCGGCCGTTTCTTGTAGATCCTTGTCCTTTCTTATGTGCCATAGCTGATAGTTTGAGTCTTTAAATTATCCTTCCTGCTTATTTTCCCAAGCTTCTAAAACCGTAACCCGCTCCTCGCTTTCAGGAACAAATCCTTGCAGCTCTTCAAGGGGGCTATCCTGGATGTGGCTAATTGCTTCCTTGGCATTCATATCGGTAGACAACTCCGCAGCTTCATCCGATTGGCTGGATTCTTGCTGTGATTTAGCTTCGCCTGAAACTGAAATAGCGTTAACCTCAATTTGTGACATCGGCTGACGGTGGCCGCGTTTTACACGGTAGCCTTTGCGTCGCTTTTTCTTAAAAACAATGACCTTATCCGACTTAATGTTATCAAGCAGAGTAGCCTCTACTGAAGCGCCCTCAACGGCAGGTTTTCCAACCGTTACATTGCCGTCGTCATTGATCAGCATCACGCGTTCAAAAGTGAGTTTTTGATCGGTTTCATCACTTTGTTTATCAACAAACAGGACATCGCCTTCCGAAACGCGATACTGATGTCCACCTATTTCTACAACTGCGTACATCTAATTGGTAATTTGACGTTATAAATAATCTTTTTGTTACAGACTCCAAATATAAGTTTTTCATTATTGAAAGCAAAGCAAAAAATAGATGAACTAAAGAGCTAAAAATAGTATGTTCAATCCATCAGCTGATTAATTAAAATAAAGGAATGTCATTATGTCTAAAAAATTACCTGATCTCCACAAACAGGCATTTATGTTTAAAAATAGCAAACGCTTTCAGCATGACGGCGGCCGGGCATGGATTAAAGATTCGCAGCTGCATGAAGCACGAAAAGATGCCAATGGACGGCTGAAAACTATTCATACTAAAAAGGATGCCGGGCTTGTAGAGGAGGCGAGTTCCGATGAAAAGGCCTCTATCTAAGTGGAGGCCAGTCTGCTTGGTCCTTAAATTCAACAATTTGTAATGAAATATATCAGATTTCGGGTATGGGTGCTATTCGCCGTTTTAGCAGCAGTACTTATTTTTCTGTTTCGTTGGGCAGCATCCCAAAATGATATATATAGGAATGAAAATCCCGTTACGAACAGGG
>DATGUX010000145.1:0-2609 GCA_035300985.1 Fodinibius sp. | reverse complement strand
TGCATGTGCAGCCACGGGGAACCTTATTAAAGAGGGCAAATGGTGGTTTGGCCAGTATTATGAGCAAAAAGCATGGAATCGCACGCTTACCAAAGGCTGCGAGGGCTATCCGCTGACGGAAGTGGAGATGAATATTCTGGGCCTGGCTTATGCCGCTGAGGATGGGGCTCCCAAACGGGGATTTGCAGAGCAGCATGCCGGAGTTATAAGCAAGCTTTCATATATGATTGTCAATGATTTAAAGGAGTTTGGCTTTCTGTCAATCGACGAGCAGAAACGCCTGTTAATTACGCCCCGGGGAGAGAAAGCTTTACAAGGGATAACACAGCGTATTTATGACAAGAAATTCCACCGCGATATGCTGCGGGTAAACCAAGAAGATGTTGTCCAGCCGGTTATGGAGCAGGCCAAGAAAAAGGACAGTGAACAAGCCAGCTTGTTTTAGCCCTTGTTACTTACTTTGGTTGCTTATATGCCTACCGAGACAGAAAGTGGGCCATTTTTTATAGAGGATAATCGCTAAGAATCTTTGAAGTTTATCGCTGTTCGGATGCTATATCTATAGCCGCACGAATTTAAAAACGCGAATCCATTTTCTCCCAGTCCCACCAGTGTTTTCGACCCCTAACAAGTTTTGCAAGGGTTTTCTAACCCAGATTACTCATGAATAATTCGGGTTAAAATAGCAAAGGCTCCCCGAACTGAGGAGCCTTTGGCATTTCTTTTTACAAGGATTCTGTTTCGTGACCTACTCTGTGGCTTGCATGCGCTCTTCCATAATAACAACATTGTTATCACGATTAATATCGGCCATCCGCATTGAGGGATCAATTTCCAGCTTTTCAATTTGGGAAGCGGAAGCATCAATTTCAAGCGTATAGGTAGGATTGACCCACGGCCAGTCGGATTTCAGCACTTGGTTTGTGCCCTCTTCCTCCGGCTTCTCTCCCCGCATGATGCGGAGGGGCATATAGAACATCTTTTTACTGCCGTCTGCAAAGGTAACCTGCAGATCGACAGGCATGGGCGTCAAATCGTTGCGCTTAAGGGTAACATAGGTTGCACCACCATCAGAAAGAATCGAGTTGATGCCGTAGTCGATCGTTCTCGTGCTCTCAATAAAGTACTGATAGTACCAATCCAGTACCATGCCTGACTCCTTTTCCATAACGCGCAGGAAGTCGCGCCCGTCGGGCTGCTTGAATTTCCAGGCATCAAAGTATCGCTTCATACCACTGTCAAAGGTCTCGTTACCGATGATATAGCGCAGCTGGCTTAAAAAGACGGCACCCGTAGAATAGGATGCGGTTCCATAACCGGCATTGGTTTCAAAGTGGTCAGCGTGGGTATCAAGCGCTTCAAAACGACCGGCGCGCTGCATGCGGAAGTAACGTTCATAGGAGCCCTGATGCGGGTGCTCGCTTTTGCCGTCATTAAACAGATGGTCCATCGTCAGCGATGAGGCGTAGGTAGTGAAGCCTTCATCCATCCAGGGATAACGGTTCTCGTTAGAGCCAAGCACGCCATAAAACCAGTTGTGGACAAACTCATGCACCGTTACGCCCATCAGGCTGCCGAACGAGCGGTTACCGGTGATTAGTGTAGCCATTGGATACTCCATACCGCCGTCACCGCCCTGTATGACGGAAAATTTATCGTAGGGGTACTTCCCAAAGTGCTTGCTCATGAACTGGAAGGCCCTGACGGTATATTCAGGAAGTTTTTCCCAATTTTCAGTGAGTTGCTGCTGGCTGTATTGATCTGCGTTTTCAGCAACGACATCCTGCTGATAGAAAAAGTGAAGCTTGGGTCCATTGGGAACCTGAGCCGTTGTATGGACAAAGTCAGGATCGGCGGCCCACATAAAATCATGCACATCTTCAGCCTTCCAGTGCCAGGTGATCTTTTTGGAATCCCCGCGGTCGTAATCTTCCGCATAGCCGTGGCCAATTTCCTCCGGATTTTGGAGATAACCGGTAGCGCCCATCACGTAAGAGCTGTCGATAGAAATACTAACATCGAAACTGCCCCAAACGCCGTAAAATTCGCGTCCGATATAGGGATTGGGATGCCAGCCGTCATCATCATAAGCTGAAATTTTAGGGTACCACTGGCTCATAGAAAATTCTACCCCTTCCTTATTATCCCAGCCGCTACGGCGGATTTGCCGCGGCACCTGAGACTCGAAGGCCATGCTGAATGTTGTTTCCTCGCCCGGAAGAATCGGTTCGGCGAGCGTCACTTCCAGAATCGTGCCATCTACTTTGTATTCCACCGGCTGGCCATCCTGTTTAAGGCTGTTAATATGCTGATAACCTATTTCATCCTTGGGTAGCTTAGAGATGCGATCGCGTACCCGCCGGTCCGGATCGAGGATTGTCCGGGAACGAACATCCATCATGCTGCCCGGCTGAAAAGCGTTGAAATACAGATGATAAAAGACGCGCTTAAGCGTATCCGGAGAATTATTGGTATAGCTAAGCTCTTGGGTACCCGAGAACTGGTGGTTGGCCACATCCATGTCAATGTCCATGGTGTAGTTGGCCTCTTGCTGCCAATAGCGTTGTCCCTGCGCCGAAACGGCTACAGAGAGGAATAAAAACAGAAGG
>DATGUX010000144.1:0-9031 GCA_035300985.1 Fodinibius sp. | reverse complement strand
TTCTTTATACCGGCCCTGTTGGTAATACGATTCGCCCAGTGCCATGGCTGTTCGCCGCGTAATGTCGGCATTGGGATAGCGTTTCTTCAGCAATTCAAAGGCGTCGGTGGAAGCACTATAATTCTCTTCACTCAAGAACAGCCGCCCGCGTGCATACAGCGCTTTGGGCGCCCACTTAGTACTGGAATAATCTTCAGCCACCTTCAGAAAGTACGCTCTTGCCTGCTCGCTGTTGCCGTCATTAAGTTCCGCTTCAGCCATCCAGTAGTAAGCCTTGGCTGCCTGTGGCTTCTGCAGGCCCAGGTCTATCGCCCGTGTGTAATAGTCAATGGCCTCGCGGTACTGCTCGCGCTCTTCCATTCGCTTGGCCAGATCAAACAGCAGCTTGGGTGCCAGACTGGAGTGAGGATGCTCATTAATAAACTGTTTGTAATAGCCCTGACGGTTTACCGAATCTTCTCTGGCCCGTGCCCGGGTGAGATAAAAGGAGGCCGATAACGCCAGTTCATGATTTTTATGGTTGTTGATAAAGGTCTCCAGCTCGCCGGCGGCTTCGGTATACAGGCCGGCATCAAATAACTCAATTCCTTTTCTGTAGTGTTCACTATCAGGATTTTGTACTTCCTGAGCGTATAGCTGAACAGTTGAGCCTATTATGATGGCTGAACACAGGCCAACAATTTGTAATGATTTTACCATGGTGCAGAAACCGTTTGCTGTTATTAGTTAAATAAGAGAGTCGTACCGTGATGCTGAGAGCGATAATAATAACGACCCTTAAGGTAAAAAATTAGGAGGAACTCACCTATTATTTTACATACGGCTGCGCATCCTATTCGCAATCAAAATATTTATTATAAATAATGACGCATATTACTGCGTTTTATACCATCTATTGATATAAAATAAGAAGTGAAATGTTCCCGAAACTAACGATCGTTCAGCTAACGTACATAATCATTCTATAAGGCAAAGTATGTGTCAGGCGCTCTAAGAAAAAAATCTCCAGCCTCTCCCTCATTACATATCAATATATTTCAGCAGCTCATCGGCGCGGCTTTCAATATCGTCGGTAAAAATTTCGTTCTCCGAGTTAGTAGAGACCATATAATCGTAGCGGCGAAGGGCGGCAGCTACGCGGCTCACATCCTGCAGGTCAAGTTTAAAGGAAATTTTAAAGCTTTGATCAGCTTGCCTGGGCTTTTCAACGGTCATACCCAGTATTTTGGCGTTCTCGGTTTCAATAAGATGTACAATCTCGGAAATAGAAAAGTCGATCCGGTCGAGGGTAACGGTGATCACAGATCCCGGCTCCGCTACGTTCAGCAACCCCGGCAGGATCTCCAGCACGCGCGATCGTTTGAGCACGCCCAGCAGCCTCCATTCCTTATCAATAACCGGCAGCAGCTTGCGTTCAAACTGCAGCATCAGCCGGGCGGCCTCAAAAATATGCTGCCCGCGATAGACTTTCACCGGCTCCATAAGATCCATATCGGCTACCGAAAGACCGGTCCGGGCTGCCTCCAAATCTTCATAACCCAGCTGCCCGATCAGGGTCTGCGTAGTGCGATCCACAACGGGAAGTGTGCTAAAACCTTCGGTCTGCATGCGCTTTTTAACAGCATCAATATTGTCTGTGCCGTTAAGCGGCCTGAATGTTGATACGATATGTTGGTCCTGTATCAGCATAATCCGGGATATTTAGGTTACGCTATCTGTCTATATAACAGATTCGGGTTCATCTTTAGTTCGCAGCATCGATTTGAGTCGCATCAGGTCGGGCTTTGCAATACTGAAGGTAATCTTAATATCGGAGCCATTATATGTTTTGTCAATAATATTAGCCTCGCGATGCAAGAAGGCCACCCCTTCATATTTAGCGGCAGGAATTTGCATTGTCTCGGTTACATAATCCCGCTCGATCAGCTGTTTAATCTGCTCTTCCAGCTTAACCAGACCAATGCCCCGTTGGGCGGAGATAAAAACGGCATCCGGATACCGGTGTTTAAGCTCGGTAATACGGTGGGGCTCAATAGTATCGATCTTGTTGAAAACAAGCAGCGACTTCTTGTCTTCGGCCGCCCCCATATCTTCCAGCGTTTCATTCACTACTTCGATATAATCTTCAATCATCAGCGCAGAGGCATCAATCACATGCAGCAGGATGTCGGCTTCCCGCACTTCATCCAGCGTAGATTTAAAGCTTTCGATCAGATCATGCGGCAACTTACGAATAAAGCCGACGGTATCCGATAGCAACACATCGTAGTCGGCAATCTCGCAGCGGCGAACGGTAGAATCAAGCGTAGCAAATAAACGGTCTTCGGCCAGCACCTCGGTATCCGTCAGCGCATTCATCAGGGTGGACTTGCCGGCATTGGTATAGCCTACCAAAGAGATGCGGATGCTGTCGGACCGGCCTTTGCGCTGCGTTTGGCGCTGAAGATCCAGCTTGTCTAACTTATCTTTAAGGGTGGAAATCCGTTTATCGATCAGCCGGCGATCGGTCTCAATCTGTGTTTCCCCGGGGCCACGCGTTCCAATGCCCCCTTGCTGGCGAGACAGGTGTGTCCAAAAGCGCGTCAGCCGCGGCAATAAATACTGCAACTGAGCCAGCTCAACCTGCGTTTTGGCAGCGGCCGTCTGTGCCCGGGAGGCAAATATATCCAGGATAAGACCGCTGCGATCCAGCAGCTTGGCCTTGGTCTCCGCCTCAATATTACGAATCTGCGTCGGCGACAGATCATCATCAAATATGAGCGTATCGATATGTTTTTCGTTCACCATCCGCTTGAGCTCACGCAGTTTACCCGAACCCACATAGGTAGAGGGATCAGGATGCATGCGATTTTGCAGCACTTTATCGACGGTTATGCCGCCGGCGCTATAAGTTAGCATTTCAAGCTCATCTAAATACTCCTCAGCCTGCACGCGAGGCGTATCAGGTCCATAAAGGCCTACCAAAAGAGCTCGTTCTCGGTTAATATCGGATTGTTGTATCTCTTCGAACAAATGCTTGGTTTCTTGAGGATTAAGAATGATTCATAGGCGCAGTCAGTCGAACTGTTCGACGTTGATATCGATATCGTCGTTAACATAACAACGAATGCGGCGACCAAGTTTATGAGAAATCAGATTTTGGAATTCTTTTTTCCGCTTTTTAGGAACGCGAAGCTCCAGACGAATTAAGTCTGAACTTTCATCGTAAATATCGGCGCTGTAAATAAAAATATAGTGGATATGCTTTCCCTTTTCTTTCTCAAAGAAATCACGGATCTGATGCCAGGCAACGGTCTGGGAGGGTTCATTAACATTTTTTACAATTCCATAGTCGGTAATGTAGCGTTTGCTGGCATAAAAGCTGGCTGTAAACCAGCAGAGACCAATCCAGGTGTACAAGCCTGCTGCAATCATTTCATCAAACGTCCCCTGATGAATAGCGATACCAACGGCAGCAAGGGTGACCAACAGAAAAAGGGACGCAAATAAAGGATAGCCTTTCACTTTGCCGGCCTTCCAGCTGAGACGCATGTTGCGAAGCCGAACCACGTTGAGCAGCGTGGCCGTTGTCAATCCAATGGCTACCAGTGTGAAGATTCCTAACAGGAACCAATAGATAATATTTAGATCCGTATCACTCATATTCTACACGTGGTCGTTCTTATATTTGTAACCATAAAAACACCCTGCTTTTAAATAAAGCAATGCTGGCAAATAAAGCCAATCTGATTATGGTTTTTTAACGCAATTTGAGAACGCTTTAAGTTCTATTTAATTATATGCCAATTTTGAATAATTTAGGGTAAACTGAACTGCTACACAATGAACACAGTCAATCACAAGGGAACTTGCTCTTGTGATTCTCGTTTATATTTGGTGCATGCCGGTGAGATCAAATTTAGCCCATTCATTTATCTTGATTATTATTACTTTTAGGCATTCTTTAATCACGAGCAGCAAGGCTGTTACCATCGATAAGTATCCCGTTACCTAATTGTCTGTTCTTAAGGACCCCGGCTACTCGACTTGTTATAATTTTGAGATTTTTATCTAAAATATGAACTATTTACAATCTTCGGTACTCTTAGCATTTGCCCTCATTATCATTAGCTCCTGTTCATCAGACAGTAATCAGCCCTGGACCAAGGCCATTCCTGCAGATGCTGCTGTAGTTATCACGCCGGCCGAAAATGCGCAGCTGGATTCAACATTGACATCGGATTACGGCTCATTGGTCGACCAGATAACCCTGGCCGGCACCGACTTGCTGCGAAAGGTGGACTCTACGCTCTCTGCTCCCGTCGGTTTGCATGCTATCCTGCTCTATCCCGGAGAGGGAAACAAATTATCGTCCGTATGGATTGCTCAGGCCCCCGCCAAAGCCACCGACGCCTTAAAGCAAGCATTCCATCGTGACTATATGCAGAACAACTATCAATTTGGCGATCATACTATCCAAAGGCTTCACGTCAAGGGCCAATCCTTTTTTTTCGCACGCATCTCTGACATACTCCTTCTTTCAGAATCAAGTTTAGGTATTGAAGAGGCTATCCGTGCCTACTCCGGCAGTGCCCCCCGGGCCAACCTAAGCCGGCTGTCCGTTCAACCCAACCACCTCATCCTCAATACACCCGCCCTCGACAGCGGCATACATCAGCTGGCACAGGTCAAATTTTATCCGGCCATCAAGGGCGCCTTTACCGGAACAGCCCCTGCACTGCTTTCCCTTAAAAAGCATGAAGATGAATTCCAGTTTTCAGGCACCATTCCCTTAACAGACGATAATCCAGAGGGTGCACTGACTAAAGCCTTGACCGGTGCTAATGCTGCTATCATGCTCGATAAGTATATCTCATCCAATGCGGCCGGCTTTGGGCTGTTCCGCCAAGCCCCGCCCGAAGCTTTTTCAGGTCCACTGCCCGATACTACCAACACTGATCGCCATCTGATGCAAGAAGAGGAGTTATATTCGTCGATCGCGCAACAAACAGGCAACCGCTTTGCACTGGTGCTTTATGCTGAATCAGGTTTTATGACGGAGGGGGAAGAACTTTACCTTCGGGAACTCTCAGATGCCCAGGGTTTTACATCCACCCTGGCCGAACTGAAAAATGAAGAACTTATCACCAGCGATGAAGGCACCTATTACATCCAGAGCAACATTATCGGAGACCTGATGGGCGGATCGCTGAATACCTTGTCAGCCTTCTACCTGAAAATTTCGGACGGAGTAGCCATCTTATCCGAAAGAAAGGAGCTGACCGAAATGGTTGTTTCCGATAAAGACAGACGCCGGACCATGTACTATGAGCAGCAGTTTCGACAAATTAAGAATGGCCTTCCTGAAAAGGTCAGCAGCCTGTTTGTTACTACCGATAATTTCAAATCCTATATCACTCCTTTCATACTACCGGACAGCTATGCCCCCCTGCTGCTTTCAAAGTTTAGGATGCTAAGCATCTCAACGGCACTCAACGAAGATGGTACCGGCTTAAACCTGAGAATAACCAATCACAATCCAAAAAAAAAAGTGAGCCCTACCAGGAACAGTGGATCCACCCAACCCAAACCGGACTCTCCGGCAAGCCGGCCATAGCTGACATCGGCGGCAGCAGCCGAAACGAAATCATTTTTGCGACCAACTCGGGCCGCGTATCAGCCCTGGCCAGTGACGGCACAACTGTTTTCGAAACCGATACCGGAACGGACAAGCCTGTAGGCTCGCCTGTCGTTTACGACTGGTATGACACCGACCAAAAGGTGGTACTTCTGCCGGCCGGAAATAAGCTGTATGGGTGGAATGAAAAGGGAGAGCTGTTACCCCAATTTCCATTTGAGCTGCCTGAGCAGGTTACCTCTCCCCTGCTCATTGGAGATATTAACGGCGACGGCAAGCCCGAAGCTTTTGTAGCTACAGCCAATCGCAAACTACACGCATTAAACGGGCGCGGTGAAAATCTTGAGGGATGGCCGGTTACCACAAACAGTAAAATTACCAGCCGACCTACCATTGGTGAATACCAAAAGGAGAAAATCATCTTTGCCTTTGCCGGCAATGCGGCCCACGGCTGGCGGGCCGATGGTATATCGCCTGCCCCTTTTCCAACCTTTATTGAAGCTCCACTGCAGGGATCGCCCCTAATTTTCAAAGACAATGTACTCGGTAATGCTTCCAATGGCAGGCTGTATGCTATGGGAAGCGATCCACTATTTCGCGATGGTTCGCCTTCTGAATCGGGATCAGATAGCAAAGCGCTGTACGTTTCCGGCAGTGCTCTAAACGGCAGCCCTCAACTCAAAGAAATGAAGGTATATAGTAATGAAAAGACCTATAATGAACCGATTATTGTAACTTCGGATGTCAACGGATCGGTCTTTTTGTTTACGGCAGCAGGCAAACTTTTATTTAATACGAATATGGGCCAACCCGCCGATCCCTCTTCCGCTCCGCTTATTGTCGACTTCAATCAAAATGGTATTCCAAACATCCTCACGCTGGGCCGCTATGGACGGCTGTTCGTATGGAAGTCTACTAATGGTAACCGGCTCAATATTGTGCCCTCCGTCAGCATGAAGTACCCGGTTGTAGCTGACGTGAATAAAAATGGCTTCGCTGAACTTATTGCCCAAACGGATGAAGGAGTTCGATGCTGGACGATATTCGGGAAATAAGGGAGAACGGAGGAAGGGAGGCCGCAGACCGGAGAGAAAAAACTGGAAACCCGGAAGATCAAGAGATTGTTTTTATCCTGCTTCGATTAAATTATAAAGCATCGCAGATATTTTTCTGGTGATTTCTATTAAACTATCGCATTTGTCTGCCGGGATTAAGCCAATCTGTTTGCAAAGGTATAGTTGTGTTCGTAATTCAGCAGCCGATGATTTTGAGATGTATAAAAATCTGATGAAATCTTTGTTGGTATTTCGTTCAAATCCTTCAGCGATGTTTGAGGGAATTGAAACTACTGCTCTCTGAATTTGGTCACGAAACCAAAGTCCTTGGATTCCTTTAACTTATCATAAAGTGTTGCAGCTAATTGCATTCCCTCTTTCCAAATATGCAGGTCTTCAAACTTCTCTATTTTCCCGGACACTTTTTGCTAATTAGTTTGAGATTCTTTCTGTAGTAAGACCTTTATCGAAGTAAATCCTTACAGAAAAAATTATGATTCTATTTTTAACCTATAATTTCCTCACCAATCTCCCTTCCTCCGGTCTCCTTGTCTCCCGCCTCTTGTTCTTCCTTTCATAAAATATCCGCCAGCGCCCCTGACAGCTGCGGATACTGAAATTCAAAGTCGTACTGCTGCAATTTTTTAGGCTGTAGCCGCAGGCTGTTAGTGATGGGCGCAGCAGCATCCCCGAGTACAAGCTGCAAGAGGGCTTCCGGTACCCTGAAAAATGACGGCCTATGTAATTGATTCCCCAACAGGTCTGCAAAAGCCCGCATCGTAACGGGATTAGGCGCATTGACGTTAAAAGCCCCGCTAAAATTGCTGTTTCCAATGGCAAAAAGAAAAGCCCGACACAAATCGTGCATATGGATCCACGGAAAATACTGGCGCCCGCTGCCCACAGGTCCGCCCACGCACAATTTAAATGGCAGCAACATCTGCTCCATGGCTCCGCCATTTTCCTCGAGCACAATGCCGGTGCGTGGGATGGCCAACCGCACACCGGCTTCTTCTACTTTATGAGCTTCCTTTTCCCAGTCCACGCAGACCTGCGCCAGGAAGTCATCACCGGAAGAGGCCGACTCGTCCAGCACCTGCTCTCCCCGATCGCCGTAATACCCGGCTGCCGAACCGGAAAGGAATACTTCCGGCCGATTCCCGGTTTTTTTAACCGCATCGACTAATATTTTTGTGCTTTCGATGCGACTGGAGTAAATACGCTCTTTTACGCTCTGCGTCCACCGCTGCCCAAAGATCGATGCACCCGCCAAATTGATGACCGCATCCGTCTGCTTCATCTGCTCAGCCAAGTCAGCATCCCAAGAGATAAATTGCTGATTTTTGGCCGTTTCACTCGCATATTTCTCAGGACTGCGCGTCACGATTGTTAACAAATGTCCTTCCTGTAGCAACATCCTGCGCAGATAGCTCCCGATAAATCCCGTTCCGCCGGAAATAAAAATATTCATAAAGTTATTGCTATATTATGCTTTTTATGCACTACATTTTAAAAACAGATTCCAATTCCTTTTGTAAAGTAATGGTAATATAATGAAGCCCCAATATAAGCGCAGAATATTAACCATTATTCGATTCATTCTGGGCATTATTTTTCTTGTCTCAGGTATTGGCAAGCTGCTGGACAGTGATTACGTTAACTATGATCTGGTTAGGCTGCTTTCTTCCCACTTTTACTGGCTCATTGAGTATGCCGCTCCGCTGATTATTACCGTCAGTATTATTGAATTGGTTCTGGCCGTCTTTCTGCTGTGGGGACGGAAGCTCAGCTGGACACTGGCCGGAACTTTTTTAATGCTTATCGCTTTCTCTTCGGTACTTGGCTACTTCTATTTTCAAGGGATGAATGTGGAAGGCTGCGGTTGTTTCGGTGCCTTTGGCCTTAATCTTGGGCTGGGGGCCACGCTGATTCGGAACCTGGTGCTGATGGCCTTGTGTATCGGGGCCTACCTGGTGATGAGAGGTCTGAGGTCTGAGGTCTGAGGTCTGAGGTCTGAGGTCTGAGGTCTGAGGTCTGAGGTCTGATAAGACTGCTTATTTCCAGCTTTTTTGTCAAGAAATAACTTCAGAATACGTTCAACCTGTTATCTTTATTCCCAGATAGGCCCGGGACCCAAGGCATCCAATATCTGCTATTCGGCAGCTGGATCACTGTTCTCTGCAATCCCTAATCCAGGCTTGTCATTTAAGATAAGTTGCTTCTCTGTATTCAGGCTGAGCCCCGCAAAGGGATCATTCTTTATCAACAGATGACCGTCCAGATCTACGTAATCGGCCTGCGAGCCCAGCAGCGCTCCCGCAGCTATAGCCAGCGAGCTGCTGATCATGCAGCCAATCAT
>DATGUX010000143.1:0-2268 GCA_035300985.1 Fodinibius sp. | reverse complement strand
TTTTAACCAGAAGTATGGTGCCGGAGCCATAAATTATGTGATGGACTATCTGAATGAGGGCGTTTCCTACGTCCAGAAGGTATATCTTAACCTGTCGGATCAGCCTGTCACCACGATTTTAGCGGCCCTGGTGGTATTCTTAATTTTATATCTGCTGGCCCGGCTGGTGCGGTTCTACCGGCAAGAGGGACAAGGATCGATCGTAACACGATTTGAGCGGCGCGCGGGCGACAGGGTTTTTAGGGAAAAAGAAGGTACGCTACATGGTAGCCAAGATGATCAGCACCCCTGGACGTAGCCGTCTGACCATTTTCGATGGTCCGACGGCTGGGCCGTAGCGCAGCCCTGCAGCCCATTCTATCCACCGGGCGAGCGGAAGTCGCCAGGTGGGGGATTTAATTTTGTAATTTCTTCAATATTTCGCTAAGCTTCCTTTATATGGATTTTTATCAGGGGAATATATACCACATCTATAATCAGGGCAACAACCAGAATCCCATCTTTTTTGAAGAAAAGAATTACCTTTTTTTCATCAAGAAAATGAAGAAGAGGCTTCTTTCGCACTGCCATATTCTGGCATGGTGCCTGATGCCCAATCACTACCATTGGATGGTGAAAATTCGCGATGACTATATTCGTGAAGATCCACTGCAGGATAATCTGCGAGTAGTCAACCCGCTGAACAGGGTCATTGGAACTTTGCAAAGCTCATACACAAGAGCGATAAACAATTTATATGCAAGGTCAGGATCACTGTTTAGATCAGGTGCGAAAGCAAAGAATGTAAACAATGATGTAACCAGCCGGCAGAATTATGCTGAGACGTGCTTTTTTTATATTCACCAGAATCCGGTACGAGCAGGGCTCGTAACCAAAATGGAGGAATGGCCATACTCTTCTTTTAAGGATTATTATGGTGTGAGGAATGGAAACTTGTGTAATATGCCCCTTGCTAAAGAGTTGTTGAATTTGCCTGAAGACAAAGAGAAATTCTATGAGATATCATATCAAACCATTCCTAAGCATTCTATTCGCAAACTTTATGAAATAAATTTGTAACCGTCCGACCATTTCCGATGGTCCGACGGTTGGGGCTGTAGCGTGGCCTGTCTTCACCCACCGGACGAGCGAAAGTCGTCAGGTGGGGATAAATCGTGCGGCCATTACCCGATTGATATCATATTTTATCATTCCGTATATTCCCTAATAGTCATTCAGGATCTTTTTGGTGTATTGTATATATAATGGATTGCACGCGGAGCGAATAGTATTATAGTTAATAACGCGCTTAATCGATTTTGAATTGCAACACCTTCCCCAAAGAAGGGTAGGAACCCGGTGGAATGAAAACGGAGGCCGGAAGTGATATCTGTAGATCGAGATTTATCTCGATCCTCTGCTTCGCGGCAATGGATTATGAATCCCAATAAAAGGAATAGTCGTTTGTTATGAAGAATGTTATGCTATTATTAATCTTTTTGATTGCATCAGCCGGATGCTCTTCCATGATTAGCAGCAAGAACGATAGCGAGAGTCCTCAAACGCTGCCGCGCGAGCTTAGTCGCCATGAAAAGGAGCTGGTGGATGCCGGACAAACATTCAGCTATTCACTTTTTAAACAGACGCTGCGCCGCGAAGAGTCCGGAAATATATTTATTTCTCCACTCAGCGTATCGATGGCACTGGGGATGACGCTCAATGGAGCCGACGGCAAAACGGCCACAGCTATGAAAAATACGCTGGCGCTGCAGGGACTGACGATGCCGGAGATTAATGAGTCCTATGCCAGTCTTATTAAATTGTTGCAGGAGGCCGATCCCGCCGTGAAGATGAAGCTGGCCAATTCAATTTGGATTCGTGATGGCTTTCCGGTCAAGCAGCCGTTTAAAGAGACAGGCCGCAAGTTTTTTGAGGCCCGGATTGAAGCACTGGACTTTTCTGATCCCAACGCGCCCGACATTATCAATCAGTGGGTAAGTGACCACACCGGTCAGCTTATAGACGGCATTATTGAGGGCCGTATTCCCGACGAAGTGGTTATGTATTTAATTAATGCCATCTATTTTAAAGGCGATTGGCAGCATCCCTTTGATCCTGATGATACTCAAAAACGGAAGTTTACAATGCAAGACGGCTCGGAGCAGAAGCTTGCGATGATGAGCCAAAAAGATACGCTATCGGCTTATATTTCAGATGAAGTGCAGCTGCTGGACCTTCCCTATGGCGGGGGGCTCTTTTCGATGACGCTTATGATGCCGGCCGGCAGCC
>DATGUX010000142.1:0-4045 GCA_035300985.1 Fodinibius sp. | reverse complement strand
GATGAGCGAGCGTCTTACCCGTTCCTTCAATCATCTTCTTTCTGCTTCGCTCCACTCGGTAAGCGTAGACTATTTGTTTACAAACCTCAATCAGGTCGTCATTATACTGGCATACCTGTGTATCATCGGAATCGGCGGTTACAAAGTCACCACTGGAGCCTTGAGCATTGGTCTTTTCTCCGTCATCAATACATATTTCAATATGATGATCAGTTCTGTATCCTATTTTGTGGGAATAGCCGGTAGCTATCAGGATACAAAGATTTCCTTTCAGCGAATACAAAAAATCTTGCAGACGCCCGATGAAGATAAGGGCGATTTGCTTCCGGAGTCAATTCATCAAGTCGAAGTCAAAGATTTTTCTCTTCAGTACGGCAGTCATGTTATCTTAAACCATTGCAATGTCATATTTCGCGCAGGATGTATTTACGGACTTCGCGGCCCAAATGGAACTGGTAAAACCACTCTTTTGAATGCCCTTGTCGGACTTTTTTCTGGAGAGATTTCAGGCCATATTTATTACGATGGAATCTCAATAAATCAGCTCGATATGCCGGCTCTTAGACGGAAAAAAATTTCCTACATCGAGCAGACTCCGGTTCTATTAAATATGTCTGTCAGAGACTATTTGCATTTTGGCATTGAACAAAATCATGCTGTATCCGAAAACCAGGAACACCTCCTAAAGGTATGGGACATTGACTACCTCTTAGATAAAGAAATGAATGAAAATGGCAGTAATTTTTCAGGAGGCGAAAAGCAAAAATTAGCGCTGGTCCGCGCGCTCAGCAAAGAAAGCTCTCTGATTTTACTGGATGAGCCCACCTCTGCTCTCGATAAGCCCAGTGTTGCAAAATTGATTGACTTGTTACAATCCATAAAAAGCAACACCATTATCATTGTGGTTTCTCACGACCTGGATATGTTAGAGCATTGTGATGAGGTAATCAATCTTTCTTCTATTCAGTATCCTTCAAGCGGCATTATAAATAAATATGGTCTTGATGAAGATCATATTTCATAGTCATCTTAACAGTAAAGCAGGTGATTCCGATGGGGTATTTTTGCTCCTAAATTCTTGCCTAGAAAGACACAGGAGGTCCTATCATGATCAAATTATCTCGAAAGTCGTTTTTAAAAACGCTTGGTTTGGGAATGTCTGCCATTCTCTTGGAAGATTTTCCAGTACTCTCTGCCTTTGCTGCCAATGAAAATACCATGATCGATCCCCATGATCTCGTATCAGAGCTTAACGATTGGTATCTCACGCAAAACGTACCAATGACTTTGGATGAAATCAGCGCATCTCAATCTTGTACACTGACTCAGCTAGAAAAAGATCTGCAAGCTTTGCAGAATTTGCAGGTCGAAAGCAAAGCTGTCACAGAGAGTAAGAGGCTTTCTATAAGTCCGTTGGCAATGCTTGTAAATTACAGCTATGCAGCAGCACACCAATTGTCTGTTTTTCTTGATGAAGGTACGTTTGGATACGCTTATGTTGGTATTACCATAAGTGGAAAAGTGGATTTGTCAAATAATAATGTGGTAAGCGGATCTGGACAGGCAACAGAACAGAATGGTGTCAACCTGGATTCCTTGACGATAGGAAAAGTAAGCGTCACAACCAATTCTCCATCAACTGGGTACGTTACTTATTCCTGCCCTTGCAGCGCAAGATTCGCATGGACAAGCCCATATTCCGGCGTAACATACAGTGGCACAGCCAGCGACACTTTTGCTGGTTCGTTCGCTGCATACAACTACTATTAAAGAGGTAGCCTATATGAATTTTGTTACGCTTGATGTTATATTTACTGTATTATCCAGTACTGCCACATTGATTTTTCATATTGCTGCTATTCTAGCGTGTATTAAATACCTGCGAAAAAAGTGATCTTTACAAATTTATTGTAAATTTTGCAAATATATTGTTCAATTGTAGAGGAAAAACTGCCATGAAAAAGATGACTCGTAACGAATTTCTTAAAATGATAGGATCAGGTGTAGCGCTTTTTGCTATTAGTACTGTTTTAGCTCCCTCCACTTTTGCAGCAAATCCTAATCCTGTAATTATTAAAGATGTAAACAAGGTTATTCAGAATCCATTACCTTTGAGTTTTTATGGAATCAAGCCAGAAATCGTCCCATTTTCTAATGAACTTTCGGAAGTAAAAACTCAAACCAAGAAAGCCTATTTGAGTATTGCTGGAGATTATTTGGGAACGGTGACTTTGCAATATCAAATCATCATCGCTGGTGGACGTCCTCAATTTGCGTATGATACGGTCAAACTAGGGTATGATTTTACATCTAGTACGAGCTATTATTCCATCGGTTCTCCAAGTGTCGACTTTACAGGAGATAAAATCACAGTCTATTTCCCGGCTCAGTTTGGTCTCCTGATAGATGAAGCAATTGTTGAGTTCACTCCGTACTAAAAGAGATGACATGCAAAAATTGTGGTTATAAAAATAAATCGGGTGTGCGCTATTGCCAACGATGTGGACAATATATCGAACCAAAGTGGACCTTGGCACAGGAAATCAAATCATGGAACTTCCGGGGCCTGGCCGGTGTTGGGCGCAGGGATGTAAATGTTGCGCCACTGTTTACTGCACAAAAGAATGGAACGCAAGCGAAAAATCGGAAAACACTTTCATTGGTCGATCCTTTGCCAGATGGTCGATGGTACTGTCCAGACTGTGGAACACTGAATACTTCTTCTGAACGATTCTGTAAAAACTGCGGGAAAGTTCGATAAAGCATACTAGTAGCAAGCAAGTCATCTGGCTATCCACTTAGCCAGATGATGCTTGTTGGTGCGCGCCCCAAACCCCATTTTGATCGCAGAAGTTCCTTCTGCGGCTGCGCGTTCTGCGAACGCTTCCATACAATTTGACCACAGTCCGTTTAACGCGGGCTGTGGTCTTTTTCGTACCCGGCCTCGGGCACTTCCATGTTCAGAACCCGTTCTACGTTGGCCTTGACGGTCAGGAGCTCGCGCATCTCGTCCCGGGCGCGGCGATATTCGGGGTACAGCTTTTTCTTTTGGCTCAGCACCTCTGCATACGTAGCGTTCAACTCCTGCACCTTAGGCAGCTTCTTCAGTCCCAGCTTGTCAAAGGCATCTTTGGCCGCCTTGTGCAGAGTGATCTCCTCCCGGTGGGCTTCCAGAAACTTTTTGCTGTATCCCGCTTTGCGGTAAGCCACATAGGTATCGCGGGTCTTGGCATATTGGATGATGTGCGTCCGCAGGGTGCCGATTTCTTCCATTCGCTTTTCCGCTGCCTTGATCTGTGTCTGCAAATCGTTGTACCTTTCAGCCGCTGCCGCAGTCTTTGCCGCAAGGGCGGCGTAGTCCAGCAAATCATGCTCTGAAAGATAGGTCATGGTCTGGGCCATCTGCTTGAGATTGAACACCTTAGCCCAGCGCTCATAGCCCTTGCCCGTCTGGAGCTTGGCCTGAATGTCCACCAGCAGGTTGACCTTAGGCGCTGTGGGAGCAGCAGCGGCAGGTACTTTGCAGGGCGTGTGCTCTCTGGTCCCGGCCAGAACGGCGGTCAAATCCTCCTGTGTGTAGCCCTTACCCAGACTGCGCAGCCGGACCGGCTTTTTCCAGCCAGGCGCGCAAAGCGTGATGTGCTTGCCCCGGCGTTCCACGATGCAGCCGGACTTTTTCAGTTCCGCCAGCAGAGTGTCCAGGTCGGTGGGCTTTTGCTCCAGCGCCCGATCGATGGCAAGGCGCAGCGTCTCCCGGTGGGAGGGCTTGGCGGCATCGCCCAGCCACTTGTTGTAGCTCTTGCTGTGAGGTTTTGGATTTTCCACAATGGAGTAGCCGTTTTCGATGCAGATGGTATCGCTCAGCCGCCGCACTGCCCGGGTGCTGCCCAGAAAATTGCGGAACTTGCGGTCGCAGTCCAGATTGACCGCATTCCAAATAATATGGTTATGGACGTGCGCCTTGTCGATGTGGGTGCAAACGATGAAGGCGTGATTGCCTTTTGTGAAGCGCCGCGCCAGCTCCTGCCCCAGGCGGTTGGCCTCC
>DATGUX010000141.1:0-7479 GCA_035300985.1 Fodinibius sp. | reverse complement strand
CACCAGTCGTAAATTTTCTGGTGATAAATACGGATTTAGGATGGATACGCTGAGGGTTCTACTGCTGGCAGTCTTGTTAACGGTGATTGCTGGTATAAGTACTACTCACGCTCAAACTATGCTGAGCCTGCAGGAATGCATCGATCGTGCTTTGGAGCGAAACCTGGACGTTGAACATGCCAAACAGGGCCTTAAAAAGACTCGGGAATCGGTGGATGAGGTCGCCAGCGGCCTGTATCCCCAAGTCGAAGCTACTGGTTCCTATCAATATAACCTGAAGCTGCCCACCGAGCTGGTGCCTGCTGAAATATTCGGGGGAGAGCCCGGAACCTACCGTGAAGTATCGTTATCGAGTCCACAGAATCTGACGGGTACCATACAATTGAACCAGGTACTATTCGACGGCCAATTATTGATGGGGCTGAAAGCTGCCAAAGTATCGACTGATGTCAGCCGATTGCAGATTATGCAAACAAAGGAAGAGGTGGTGTACAACGTGTCGGCTACCTATTACAACATCCAGACCCTGACCGAGCAAGTAGCCGTCCTGAAGGAGAACCTCGAAAGCAATAAAAAGCTGATATCAGCAACCAAAATAATGTTGGAGAATGAGCTGATCAGCAACATCGATTACAACCGGCTGCTGGTAAACAGTGAAAACATCAGGGCCGAACTGGAGACAGCCCAAAATAACCGAAAAAAGCACCTGACTCTTTTGAGATACCTGATGGGGACGGATTTGGAAGAAAAAATACGCCTGTCCCCATTGTCGGAAACGGTACCTTCGATCGTCCCGAAAGCTGAAACTACAGAACTCGGCAGCCACACCGAACTGGAACTGTTACAACGGCAACAACGCTTGGCGGAACTGGAAAAAAAGAGTCTGAAGGCCAGCTATTTGCCCACTCTGTCGGCAGGAATAAATTACGGATATCAGGGCAATTATGATTCCTTTGATCCCTTCGCAACGAAACTAAATCCGACCAGCCTGTTTAGTGTCAGCCTGAGGGTCCCCATTTTTGATGGCTTCAATCGCAGTTCAAAAATCAGCCAGAAAAATATTGAGATCGACCAATACCAGAACAGAATCAGGCAGCAGAAGCGCACCATCCGCAAGGAAGTATCGGATGCCTTGGCCGACTATCAGAGCAATCTGTCAACCCTGCGTTCACAGAGAGCCAATCGCGCATTGGCCGAAAAAATATATGACGATACCCGTCTTCAGTATCAAAACGGGTTGGCCAGTCTTACGGATGTGCTCAATGCCGAAACCGAGATGCAGCAGGCGCAACGAAATTATCTGAATGCCTTGGTTAAGGTGCATATCGCCGAGCTGGATCTGGACAAGGCAAAAGGAGAATTACTTACCAATGACTGAGAAGAGAGCGTCAGTATTGGTTATCAACGAATATTCAATAACTAATAACGAACAACGAGTTTATGAAGAAAGCCACACGAAACATATTGACCATTGGCACTGTCCTTTTGGTCGTGGGTGTCATTGCCGGCATCCTCATCCATAATAAACAGTTAGCTGAGGCCCGGGTGTACCGGCCCGACCCTGACCGGGCGGTGCTGGTAGGGACCGACACTGTTCGAATGCAAAGGTTGAATATTACGCATCAATATGTAGGTACCTTTGAGCCGATCCGGCAAGTAACTATTGCCGCCCAAACTCAGGGCAAGATTGTAAACATGGGCGTGGAAGAAGGAGAACGCATACGGTCCGGCGCCTTGGTTGCACAGATGGACGACGCCTACGAGCAGGCCCGGTTGCTGGCTGCCAAAGCCCATTATGAGAATGCGCGCCGAAAGCTGCAGCGTTACCAAGATGCCTCCGCCGGGGAAGGGATCTCCCAAATGAAGGTGGATAACGTCCGAACTGAGATGCAAGAAGCCAAAGCACAGGTAGAGCAGCTTAAGGTCCAAATCGATCGGGCCCATATTACGGCTCCCTTTAGCGGTACCATCACCAAGCGCCACGTAGATCCGGGAGCTACGGTTGCCCCGGACGGCCCAGTCGCGGACTTGTTGGACCTGTCAGTTCTGGAGCTGGTGGTGACGGTCCCTGAACAGGAGATCGGAAATTTTGAGGAGGGGGCATCACTAAACGTTTATTCCAGTCTCTATCCCGATACTGCATTTGCAGGCACTGTCACCGTAGTAAGTGCATCCGCCGATGCATCTCGCAAGTTTGAAGTGAAAATCCGGGTGAATAACAGCCACCGTCAACTCCGTACCGGCATGTTCGGAAAGATAAGCCCGGTACAGACCCGGGATTCCGTGCTTACCATTCCCCGCAACGCCATGGTGGGAACGGCTCAAAATCCCCTGGTATTTGTGGTTCGAGACAGTGTAGCCCGGCTGCAGGATATTGAGATCGGCCAAAGTAATGACCGATTGATCGGTGTAACCAGCGGATTACAAGAAGGAGACATTATTGTCACAAAGGGCCAGATCAATATAACCGACGGAACTCAAGTACAAGGATCATGAGCGTTACAGAAACAGCTATCAAGAGACCCACTCTTATCATTGTTTTGTTTACGGCATTGATACTGGGCGGGCTGTTCAGCTACACCAAATTGAACTACGAGTTATTGCCGGACATGTCGAGGCCTACGCTTAATATTACTACTACCTATCCCGGTGCGGCGCCCATCGATGTTGAACAAACCGTGACCAAGAGTGTCGAAGGGGTGCTCTCGAGTATAAGCGGTATCAATACGATTACCTCTCGGTCGATGGAAGGAGTGTCTGTTATTACGGCACAGTTTGATGTGGGCACCGATATTGACGAAATGCAGCAAGAAGTGCAGCGACAGCTCAACAATATGATGCAGGACGTGCCGGATGAGGTGGAAACCCCCAGTGTCCAAAAGATTACAAATAGTGATCTTTTGCCTGTTATACAACTGACAACGGTATCGAACCTGGAACCCGGGCCGTTTTATGATCTGGTGGAAGACGAGGTATTGCCCCGGTTCCAACAGATCAGCGGTGTGGCGGAAGTTGATCTGCTGGGCGGCCGGCCAAGAGAGATACAGGTTAATGTGCAGCAGGACAAACTGGAGTATTACAGCCTTTCCCTGCAGCAGGTGACCCGCGCAATCCACCAGGGTAACCGTGAATTCCCCGCCGGAAAGGTTGAAGGCCGGGAGACCCAGATGACGATCCGGCTTGCCGGAAGGTTTGACTCTGTTGAACAGATAGAACAGCAGGTCATCACCGTTTCAGACGGAAGAAGTCCGATTCGCGTGGAGGATGTGGCCATAGTGAATGATGTAGTCAAAGAACCGACTTCCATTAACCGGTTCAACGGACGGAACGGCATCGGAATCCAGATTATAAAACAGAGTGATGCCAATGCTGTGGAGATCAGCGAGGTAGCCCACGCTGAGATTGCTTCACTTGAAAAGCAATTTTCCGGGCAGGGGCTTGATTTTGCCATCGCCCACGATAACTCGGAGTTTACCCTTGAGGCCGCTCATGCCGTTATGTTCGACCTGGTTCTGGCCGTACTGTTGGTGTCCATCGTGATGCTGTTCTTTCTGCACAGCCTGCGCGATTCCTTTATCGTGCTGTTGTCGATCCCGGCCTCCCTGATTTCCACCCTTATTGCCATGTATCTGTTCGGCTTTAGTTTGAACCTCATGACGCTGCTGGGGTTAACGCTGGTGGTGGGGATTCTGGTCGATGATTCTATCGTGATCCTGGAAAATATTCACCGTCATATGGCCATGGGGAAAGACCGGTGGGAGGCCTCGTTGGCCGGTGTTCGCGAAATCAGGCTTTCTGTTATAGCCATGACCCTGGTTGTGGTGGTCGTATTTGCTCCCATTACGCTGATCCAGACGACGATCGGGCAGCTCTTGCGCGAATTTTCGCTGACGGTGGTTATAGCCACCTTAATGAGCCTGGTGGTCTGTTTTACCCTGGCTCCCTGGCTGACCTCCCGGTTTTCCAGCATCCTGAAACTGGATCCTCAAACCTGGTACCACAAGCCATTGATCTGGTTTGAAGCGGGTTTGGAACGGTTTACCGATGATTGGTACACCCGGCAACTCAAATGGGCGCTAAACCATAAATTTATTACCAGCGGCATTGTGGTCTTGCTTCTTCTTGGAACGGCAGGTGTTATGCAAATGAGAATTATAGGCGAGGAGGTGTTAGCCAGCGGAGATCGGGGAGACTTTCAACTGACCCTGGAGTACGATCGATATATAACCCTTGAGGAAAATAATCGGCGGACCCGGGCCATCGAGGAGTATCTGGCTCAAAAAGAAGAGGTGAAAAGTATTTATACGAATGTGGGCGGTACAGGAGGCGGCGAGGGAGGATCATCCGTTAGTTCAGCCTACAAATCAAATCTGACCATCAGCCTGGTGGATGTAGAAAAAAGACCGATGTCTACCGAAGCGTTCATGATGAGCGTACGAGAGGAACTGCGGGGCGTCTTTCCGGAGGTGAAAATGTCTTCCGCTGTGATTGGCCTGGGTGGCGGTGGAGGGAGTCCGATAGAAATCATACTCAACGGTGAAAACCGGAAGTTGCTTATGAATGCTGCCGAAGAGCTTAAAAGCCGCATCCAGCAGATGCCCGGTGCCATTGACGTTTCGCTGAGTGTGGAGGAAGGAAATCCGGAGGTGAATGTTCAACTGAACCGGGAGCAGATGGCCAGAGTGGGCCTGGATGCAACGACCGTAGGGACGACTCTTCAAAATGCGTTTACCGGGAATACAGACATGCAATACCGGGTCGGTGACAACGAATATGATATTAATATCCGGCTGGCTGAATTTGACCGCAGAAAGGTGTCGGATGTCCGCAACCTTAGCTTCCTGAATGATCGGGATCAGCTTATAAACATAACCCAATTTGCAACTCTCGACCAGGGGACGGGGCCGGCCATTCTGGAGCGCGTGAACCGGCGCAGTGCGGTAAAAGTACAGGGCAATGTTATGGGGCTTTCGTCCGGTGAGCTGTCCGCACAGATCGAGAAAAGCCTCCAAGAGCATCCGTTGCCGAAAGGCGTGGAATGGAGTTGGGCGGGGGATACTGAGCAGATGGAGGAGTCATCTACGGCCCTGCTTACTGCTCTTATTGCCGCTTTTGTACTGATATATCTGATTCTGGTCGCACTGTATGACGATTTTATTTATCCCTTTGTAGCAATGTTTGGCATTCCTCCCGCCATTATCGGGGCTTTTCTGATTTTAAACCTGACCATGAGTAATATGAGCATTTTCGCCATGCTGGGTATCATCATGCTGTTTGGCGTGGTGACAAAAAATGCCATCTTGATCGTGGATTTTGCCAATCAGAAAAAAGAAGAAGGGGTGAATACCTTCAACGCCTTGGTTGAAGCGGGGCAAGCACGCATGCGGCCTATTCTTATGACGACCCTGTCTATGGTGGTAGGTTTATTCCCCGTGGCTCTTGCCGCCGGAGCCGGTTCAGCGTGGAAAAACAGCCTGGCCTGGGTGCTCATCGGCGGACTTACCTCTTCATTAATCCTCACAGTTTATCTGGTGCCGGTAGTATATGCCGCCGTGGACAAGCTAAAAGCAAAATTCCGGTGAATATGAGAAGGTAGCACGATAGGAATAATACAACCTTTGCAAGGAAGGTATGTAGTGCCGCGGGTTGGAAAACAAATTTATTATCCTCCGGGATTAGCCCAAGATAAAAGCGTGCCTGGAAAAGTTTGGGAAGACACAATAGTAATTTCGAAGGAGAAATTAGATTTAACTGAGAAATTATAACTGATTGATCTAAGGATGGCCAATATGACTCCTTTTGATGGTTAAACCATGTTTTACAATACTACGATAATTTCTATAATCTTTTTTTTAAGTATATATTTGAATTTTGCAAATAATGGATTGATCTTCGTAAAGCATTTTTCTGCTTTTTGTTGATATTAAGCTACATCAAAATTTTATAACAATAAAAGCTTAATACAATGACAACAACAAATAATAAAATTGCACTCGTAACCGGCGGCAGCCGCGGCCTTGGGAAAAACATGGCCATCAGTCTTGCAGAAAATGGAGTTGATGTGATCCTCACTTATCACAACAACAAAGCAAAGTCCCAAGAAGTGGTCGCTGAAATTCAGTCTCTCGGGCAGCATGCTGCATCCTTTCAGTTAGATAGCCGAGATGTAAGCAGATTGGACGACTTTTTAGAGCGGGTAACAGCTCATTTAAATGAAGAAAAAGGCCAGCCAAACTTCGATTTTCTTATCAACAACGCGGGTACGGCACTCTACGAGTCCTTCGCTGAAACAACAGAAGAACAGTTTGATGAGGCGTTGAACATTCATTATAAAGGGGTGTTTTTCTTAACACAGAAATCATTATCCAGCCTAAATGACGGAGGATGTATTATTAATATTTCATCCGGACTTACGCGTTTTTCATTTCCAAACCATGCTGTTTATGCATCCATGAAAGGAGCTGTTGAGGTGCTTACCCAGTATCAGGCCAGAGCGTTGGGCGAACGTCATATCACCGCTAACGTGGTAGCACCGGGGGCCATAGAAACCGATTTTGGGGGCGGTGTGGTCAGGGATGATCAGGAAATGAATAAAGCAGTGTCCGAGATGTCGGCTTTAGGCCGCGCCGGCTTGCCTGAAGATATTGGCGGGGTCGTTGCCTTTTTATGCAGCGAAGAGGCTCGCTGGATAAACGGACAGCGCATTGAAGTATCCGGCGGAATGAATCTTTAAATGAGTATAAAAAGGTAAAACGGGTTATCGCTCTTTAGTAGTGGTAGCCCGTTTTCATGATTATATGTCATTTTTGGCAAGCTTGTGTATATTTGACTTTTACAAATGATATCAACCGCTATGGATACGATTAAAGACCGATCGCTTGAGGACTTTTATGAAGAAATCGCAAGTTTTACAGGTCGGGATATGATGGCTTATTGTCCGAAGGGTATTCAAAAAGAAATTGGTCATTTTAACGTTTTTGATATTGTCGAAACCCTGCGTAAAGTACAGTCTCAAAACGCGATGCCCTACGACCGCAGGGCCTATTATAAAATCAGCCTCATCCGGGGAAAGAATAAAGCGGAGTATGCTGATAAAGTTATTCAGGTGGAAAATAATGCCTTGCTTTTTGCCACGCCTAAAATTCCATATCACTGGGTTCCCCAGGATGAAAATCAGGCCGGATCCTTTTGTATATTCACAGATGCATTCCTTGAAAAGAACAAAAGCAGCGTGGCCCCAGACAAACTGCCTATTTTTCAACCCGGTGGCTATCCCGTTTTTGAAATTACGGATGAACAAGCAGCAGAGATCGCTGTTATCTTTAGAAAGATGAAAAAGGAAATAGCAGCGGATTATGAGTATAAGTATGATCTGCTGCGAAATTACGTGTTGGAGCTCATACACCATGGACAAAAGCTGCAGCCGGCAAGTGCCTTACATTCAAAGCACAATGCGGCCGAACGGATCACGTCATTATT
>DATGUX010000140.1:0-6798 GCA_035300985.1 Fodinibius sp. | reverse complement strand
GAGCATGGCCGTAATATTCCCGCGGTGATAGGTGCCGTGATTAACCACATGCTGCACCAATTCCGCTACGGAGGTTTCGAGCGTCCCATATCGGGGATGCTCAACTGTTATTGAAGCATTGGAGTCATCCACGCCGTTGATAAAATCGCGGTATTGCTCGGCAAGTTCGGCATATAACCCTTGCATTTTCTCTAACCCCTGATGGGCAGACCGTTCTTTGATCTGTTCAATCTTCGCCATCGTCTCCTCGAAAGGGTCGCCCGCCATCACGCTCAGCCACATGGCATCGACCTGGTAAATATGGATGATCACTTCCGAAACGGAGGAGAAAATACTTTGGATTTCCCGGTCATAAACTCCATCCGGGAGCTCTTTCAAATGGTTAAAGAACCGGTCGTTGGCCCACCGGTGGTAATTGTACTGCTGCAATGTAGAATTCTCCATAGTACATTGATATGTTTATAGCATTACCTATATACCTGATTAAAAGCTTGGACTCTTCCGCACCGGGGCCGTAGCTGCCAAGGATGTTGTTATAACTTTCGTTGAGCATACTTTAAAATCCATTGGGTATGTTTGTTTTCGGTTGACTGCCATTCTGCAATAAGTTGCCGAGCCGCTGGCGGATTTACTTTCAGATAATCCGTGATGTGGTTGGCTACCGATTTTTTAACGAAGTGAACGGTATCTTCCTTTAAAAGGTGCAATATCTCAAAGACGGGGTCAGGTTGATCAATAAATAGCTCTAATTTTGTGGCCCACGGCAGCCTGGGACGTAATCCTTCGGATGCAAGCCGGCGCAAGTGGAAGTTGTTATCCAGTGCCCATTCCCTCATTTTCTCAAGCGTTTGGTCGGGATATTTTCTGATAAAGGGACGTATAGCATATTCTCCGGTATTTCGTTTGGTTATTTCTTCAATAGCTGATATGGAAAGATCAAAATGATCAAGTCCGTAGAGCTCAACATATTTAGCGACCGGCATAATCCAGTAGAAGCGAGTGAACATGCCGATTTCCTCTTGGTTTTCCGGTCCCAGTATTTGGATTAGAATTTCCAGGGATGTCGAATAATCATCCGGAAGATGCGAGCGTAACTGTTCGGCTATTAACGTCACCCGCTCTTTTAAGCGTTTATTTGTACAGCCGGCTTTTATATTATTGACGAAAATAGTGTCGTCAAAATTCCGATAGATCAGGTTTATTTTATTGGATAAAAGATTAGCCAACTCTTCATCAAAATAATCAGTTGGTTTTTTATAGGCCATGAGAAGTCATTATTTGGTGTCCCACCAGAATATAAACCTGGTGGGACTAAATGCCTGCAATTAATTAAAAGCTTTGCTCATCGGCACTGGGACCATAACTGCCGGGGATGGCGATATCCAGCAGGCGCAGATAGACCCCCAGCTGCGCGCGGTGATGGGTAATTTGGTTAAAAGCATGGCGGATAACGGCATGCTTCGGCATCTCCATCAGCACCTGATCACCGTTGCGCATCGTCCAGTCGGGCAGCAGGTCTTCCTCATCAGCGTTATCCAGGGCGGCTTCTGACTTTTGCACGGACTTTTCCTGCAGCTCCTGCAATTGCTGGGTGTTCTCGATGGGCGTGGGTTCATATCCGTCGGCAAAATTGATGCCGTCAGTTGTCAGAGCACTCTCAATCCAGCCGGGAATTTCAGCAATATGAACGGATAGTTCCTTTATGGACATACTTTTCTCGTGCGGCTTCCAGTCAAACTTCTCGGTCGGGACCAGCGCTAAAAATTTACGAGTGGTTTCAGCTTCCTGCTCCAATTCATTGGAGAATATGGGAATAAGTTTCATAACAAAGTTGGTTTATGGATTCATAATATCAATGCAATATTAACATAAGAAGGGCTTATGACAACCCTGTGTCAATGAACTAAAAAATAATTTTTAGACCTGTCAGGTTTTGGAACCCTGACAGGCCTTAGATTCAATTCTGCTCCCAAAAATAGGGCGGTTCAACATCCAGCGACCGCAGGTACAGGTAGCCTTGTCCGCGGTGGTGAATTTCGTTATCAATGAAGTACAAAATGGATGAAATGACCGTGCCTTCATACTGCCCGAAGGTTTTGATCTGTTCATGGAAACGCTCCGCAGGGACTTGTTTCCACAACGCATCCATTTCTTCAGTTGATTCATCCCAAAGCCGCAGGACTTCTTCTTTGCTGTTGCCGAAATCTATATTTTCATCCAGTTCGGCCTGCGCTCCAGCGACTATTTCCCGCAAACCGGGACCGGCAATAGCCAAAAGCTCGGCGGCCATTTCGGCAAATGTGCGCATTCCGCCAATGGTGTGGCTAAAGAGCTCATCCTCAGGGAAAGCCTCAATTACGCAGCGCGTCAAACGGCGGTGTCCCTGCCAGTGCTCCAGCAGTTCTGCGGGAGTGATTACGGTATTTGATAAAGTGGCATTTTGTGTGTTCATCGTTGAACTCGGTTTTAATGTTTTTTAAGAGTGACTTTAGTGAATCTGCATTCAACATAAAACTCGGAACTGACAACCCTATGTCAATGATCTCAAAATTAATTTTAGAACGGAAAGACTTGCCAAGTTTTTTGAAACTTGGCAAGTCTATAAATAGCCGGACTACCACTCTTTTCGCATCTTCCTGAAACGTAACATCAAGATTCCTTTTCAAACTGATTTTCCAGTTTTTGGGTATATTCTTTAACTACTTCTTCCTTCTCGTGTGGCAATCTTTTCCCGATCTCTTTTTTGGGACATTCAGGATTATATTTGGCTCCCCAGGCCATTATTTCAATGATAATGGGCAGCAGATCAATCCCCTTTTTTGTAAGGCTATAAATAAATTTCGATTTGTTTTGAGGAGATACCCGCTTCGTCAAAAACTCCTCAGTTTCAAGCAAACTCAATCGGTCGGCAAGAATATTCGTCGAAATTTTTTCCTCGGATTGTAAAAACTCTCCATAGGAAGACTTCCCCCGAAGCATAACATCCCGGAGAATAAGCAAGGTCCATTTGTCTCCGAAGATTTCCAGAGAACAACTTATGGGGCAATCAGATCTTTTCTTTAGCATAAGGAATACTTTAAAAGCACTTGTATTTTACAAGTAGGTTGTGTTTATTATTTTTACTTGCATTTTACAAGTACAAGATATGGATTATTAATTTTTAAGAACAAGAAAGATGGGAAATTCAAAATCAATCAGGCAGCTTCTGGAAACATATTACAAAGGATTCGCAAAAAAAAGTGGATGGGAGTCGGTCATCTCCGATAACTTCACCTATATCGGTGGCGACATGACAAACACAAATCCAGTCGTTGGAAAAGGGGCTTATATTGAAGTTATTAATCGATTTTCCAGGGTGTATCAAACGATGCGCGTTAAAAAAATGATTGTTGAAGGAGACAATGCCTTTGTTATAGGAAATTATGATTTAACCTTTGCCAACGGAGTAAGCATGAACGGCGATGTGGCTGAAGTTTGGAAAGCTAAAAATGGGAAACTTGATTCACTGAAAATATTTTTTGATACCCTTACTTTTGACAAAAATACGCCAAGCTAAAAATAAAAGCTCAACCTTCGTAAAGAGCTCTTAAACTATGGCTTACAGCGAGGAATTAGCCGACCGAATGCGACAGGCGCTTGCTCACGTGCCTGATGTGGAAGAGAAAAAGATGTTTGGCGGTTTGGCCTTCATGGTTAACGGTAAAATGTGCCTGACTGTAGGTGCCGACAGAATGATGTGCCGCATTGATCCGGATCTTCATGATTCAGCTATTGCAAAAGAAGGCTGCCAGACCGTAATCATGAGGGGGCGGGAATACAAGGGATGGGTTTATGTGGATAAGGATTATATTCAGACTGAAGCAGATTTTAACTGTTGGGTAGATCTTGCGCTTGACTTCAATAGCAAAGCAATATCTTCAAAAAAGAGTGGTTCATAATACACTTGCGGCGAATAAAAATAGCCTGATCCTGCTTGTAAAATTTTAATTGTACCAGGTTTACCACTTTCGAAAGCTCGGCAAATCTTATTCACTGTGGTCCGGGAGTATTTTTGCGCTCATTTCTCGGATCTGATTAATGGGGTTAAGCAGGGTGCTCTATCTTTTCAACGTGAGCCCGGGTGGAGCGGTCGGCGGCATCTGCATTTTCGTACCTATGCAGTATGGCTCCTGTTGCAATCGTGAATACCGAAATTACAGTCAGCGCACCGAAGGCCCAGGTGTAAGCGGCAGGGCTGCTCCTTCCGCCTAATTGAGCCAGGATAATGACCAAGCCTATTGCTCCAATGGCCCCACCAATGCGTTGGGTAATATTGACGACCGTTGCTGCATCGCCCATCTGCTCATTGGTTACCGAGGCATAGGCCGCAGTATAGGCCGGCATCTGGGCCAGGGCTATTCCCACACCCCGAACCACCAAGATTATTATCAGAACGGTAACTGAAAAATGGCTGACAAAAAGAAATGGAATGGTTGATATTACGAGTAGTCCGGAGCCTGCAATGGTAACGGGTCCGGCGCTGTAATAATCGGTGAGCATTCCACCGAAATACAGGGCTACAGCCGTGCCTAACCCCATCGCCAGAAGCATAAAGCCTGTTTCCAGGACATCCTGTCCGGCGGTGAGCTGAAAATAAAGAGGCAGCAGCAAGAGTCCGCCATACATATTAGCGCCTGTGAGGCTCGTTGTAAAGGCCGCGGCCGCGAAGCTGCCACGCTGCATCAAACTAAGGTCAATAAGCGGATTTTGGGTATGAATGGAAGAAAAAATAAAGCTCACAGCCAATACAAGGCCGATTCCAACAGCAAAAAGCGTAAGAAGGCTTGTTTGATTTGATCCAATTTCAGTTGCTCCATAAAGGAGAAGCGGCAATCCTAATCCAATGAGAATAAGTCCCTTCCAATCCAATGGTCTGCCGTTTGTTGTTTCACCCGCGGGTACAAGCCCTTGGGCGGCTAAAAGGGTGATAATGCCCAACGGGACGTTAATCCAAAACAAGGAGCGCCAGGAGGCCACTTCAAGCAAAAAGCCGCCAAAGGCCGGGCCTACGGCCGGACCGAGTGCCACGACCAGGCCAATGCTGCCCATAATCCTTCCCAATTGCCTGGAGCCGGCAACCGACCCCAGTATTGCCTGCCCGGCTGGCACCATAACGCCGGCGGCAAGCCCCTGAAGAAGCCGGGCTCCAATAAGAGACAGCGGGCCGGGGGCAAGGGCACATAAGGCCGAACCAATAGTGAAAATAGCTAAGGATACCGACCAAATACGGCCGTGTCCATAGCGATTCCCCAGCCAGCCTGTGGCCGGAAGAGAGACAGCCAAGGCGATCAGATAACCGGTGGCAACCCACTGAATAACAGGAAGAGTTGAATTGAGATCATCGCGGATGGATTCGATGGCGAGATTGGCCACGGTAGAATCGAGCATGGCTATAAAAGCGCCCGCACCGGTTACTGCTGCAATTTTCCAAATTCGCGCCGGAATGGGCGGTGGGGCTATGGGATCAGAATGGTTTTGTGTTGGCATGAGAGGTTAGAATGATTGAATTCAGGCAGGAGCAGGTTTATTGTTGCGTGAGAACGAAATTCCAGGGGCATTATATTTTCTTCTTAATCCAACTAAGACAATATTTACTGATTATATGACTTATAAGCTCAACTTTAGCCAAGATTACCCGTAAATGCCAGAATTTTGCATTCCGCGAGTCATTGAGCAAAAAAAGGAAGACCTCATTCATAATTTTTGTATTTCATAGGTTAGAACCACAAAAACATCTCCCTGTTTTTCTACATCAACCAGTTTCATGGGTGGACTAACAACATCCCGCGGCAAGAGCGGGGCGCCAGAACTGAGCATGACCGGGGCGACGCTAAGGATAATCTCGTCAAGCAGGCCGTGATCATGGAATTGTCCGACCAGGTCGCCTCCGCCGGCGAGCCAGATATTTTTGTTACCGGCGGCTTCGCACATTTCATCGTGAACCGGAGCAACCTTTCCCCGAACAAAGTGAATATCAGCGCCCCGGATGGCGGGTAAGTCACGACTGCTAAAAATCCAGGCCGGGATCTCATAGGGCCATTTGTCGGGGTTCTCCAGCAGGTTTTCATGTTCCAGGATCCACTCGTAGGTCGTTGAACCCATAGCCAGGGCGCCCACCTGCTCGATGAAGCGCGGGTAGGTATCCTTGACGCCCTCGATCTGCTCAATATCTCTAAACTGAAAAAGCCACTCGAGCGAGTTGTCCTTATCGGCAAGATAACCGTTGATGCTGGTTGCGGTATAGTATTGGGTCTTCATGCTTAAAATTAGTGAATGTTAGATTTGAACGTCATAACGAATGACGAAATGGAATGCTCTCTGGCCCCAATTTGCATGATATTTTGCAATGCGTTCTGGAGGCAATTTGGATAGCCAGAATCAAAGTTTCTAATGCTATTGAACGATCATTTCTTCATTGGCCAGGTCAATGGTAATCTGTTTCCCAAGCCATCCAAGAGGTACAATAGCATCATAGATTAGCCCATTTACAAAAGTCACTTTAAAATCCTCAATCTTTATTTGCGGGAACTTATACAGGGCCATTTTATCGAGCTCAGTTTTATAGAATTTATTTCCTTCATCCGGCTTGAAACTACTCTGGTTGTACGATTTTCTGGTCTTGGTTGAATCTACACCTAACATCGCCATATATTTAGCATTAATGCGAAAAACACCGGATCCTGCTCCACTGTCCAAAGATGTTTGAAGGGTCAGCGAATCATTAATCCTGATATAGGTAAATATGTCGAGTGCTACTCC
>DATGUX010000139.1:0-6389 GCA_035300985.1 Fodinibius sp. | reverse complement strand
AGCAACGGCCTTGAAATTATTCGCTGTCACAACTCTGCTTCTGTATTTAGTGCTTCCTTTGAGCCTCTTTGGCCAGGCAGACAGCACATCAGCCGATACTTTGGTTATTGAATATGAGCCAACGCCTTTAGATAGTGTGGTAATAAAGCTTTCTGATGATGCAGAATCCGATGCAGAAGAAAAAGAAAAACCGCTGGTCAAGATTCAACCATGGGAATTCCATGGCCCGCTGGGGGCCCGGACAACTGCAACCGACAGCAGCCTCCGCTGGCAAATATGGCCCGACTGGACCCACAAACTAAGCCGCGAACCGGGGGTCATCAGTTACCGTTTGGGGACAAACCTGCGGTCGAATGTTGTACAACGCTTTGCGCATGAGCCTCGCCATCAACAGTTGTATTGGGGAGATATTTCCCTTAATGATCCCGTCTCGGGTATAGCCCGCTGGTGGCTTGTCTCGCAGCATAAAATCGATCAAATGTATAGCCATGATCTGGGAACACAGTACCGCAATACTTTTCACCTGCGTCAATACTACCTTAATAAGCCGCTGTCAAGACTTATATACAGAGAAAGTAAGTTTTCGCATCGCAGTCTGCAGTTTGAGGTGAGCCATAATCTTTCGAGACGGCTGAATATTGAGCTTAGCTACTGGGATCGCCGGGCAGGAGGAGAGTACACTAATTCCGAAGTTACCGGCCGCCAGATATTCACCAAAGCCAGTTATCATATGGATGAGCGGCATTATTTTAAGCTGAATTACGTAAACAATAAGCTTGATGCCGGCGAACCCTTTGGATATATAGTTGACGACCCGCGCTACTTCAGCTTTGATCAGTATAATGCCACGGCAAAACGATCCAGCGGAGGATCAATTACGGTCGACAATTTGCTGAGCTTTAACTTTTACCGACGTAATGCAGATACAACTGACGCTACCGATGATTTTCATGCAGGCTTATATCAGCGTTCGGTCAAGCGAGAGCTCAGCTATCAGGCCGATTCCACCGCCTACCATATTCGCACCTTAGGTGCCTTCGCCCGCAAATGGTGGTCCCTCGGCTTGCTGGATAGTGAAGCCGGCCTTGGATACGAATACGCCATAAACGGTAACACTGCCGACCCCGTGTTGGCTACGGATAACTGGGGGCTGTTCAAAGGCGACTTTCGGCTGTCGGCCGGCCTAACTTCCTACTTTACACTACAAGCGGACGGAGCCTTTCGAAGACGAAGTACCGGCCACGGCTCCGGCCGTATAGGTGCCGAAGCTGATATTCAAGCCGGCGGGTTTACCCTTTCCCCGGGCGTCTCCAGCGGCACCCTTATGCCCACGCCGCAGCAGCTTTACTGGCAGTCGGAAAGCTTTTCAGGGAATGAAAAGCTTGGTAACGAAAAGGTGAAGGAAGCACGGGCTACCCTCAAATATCAGCTGAACCCCGGAACTGCGATTGGGGCCCGCATACAGTATAAGAATATAACTGACGGCATCATGGTGGGCCGCGACAGTACCTTTACGAACATCGATCCCTATGCTTCACAGTCGGCTACGGCTTTCTTCGAGTGGGAGGGAACTCATTTTGAGTTTAATGGATCGGCAACGCTGCACCAGTTTACCGGGAAGCTTTCGTCAGATACTATGCCTGTTCATATATCCGAGGATCCGCGGATATGGTTTAAGGGCGGGGCCTACTGGAAAGGATATCTCTTTAATCGTGCTACCTACGTAAAAGCAGGTGTTTCGGGTATGATTAGCCCATCCCGCTATCAGTCCGAACATTATAATCCTGAGCTCGATTTTTGGCAGCCGGCAAGCAATGATCAACAGCTGCCGGTATTTAATAATCTGGATGTCGATCTTTCTGCACGGATCCGTTCTATCATTTTTGTACTCCGATTTCAAAATGTACTTGACGATGTTAGCCAGCGAGGCTACTTTGAGACGGCCGGCTATCCCATGAGCCAACGGAGGTTTATGTTCGGCGTTCGTGCTTTATTTAGAAATTAAAATAGTTTACTGCTTATATGAGTTTACGTTACGTTGTTAAGGAAGGTATTGCGGGCTTTAACCGAGCCCGGCTGGCATCATTTACGGCTATCTTTTCACTCTTTGTGGCTGTGCTGCTACTGGGCATACTGGCCCGGGTATCCTACAATGCCTATGAGGTGGCTCAGTCGCTCAAGCAGTCGATTGATGTGGAAGTATTTCTTAATGATCTAAACGGCAGTGCCACCGATCAGCTGGAGCAGGAGTTCATGGAAGAAGAGTTCGTCCAGGAGGTAACCTACATCTCGCAGGATAGTGCTGCGGCCATTTTTAAGCAGGAGTTTGGCGCCGGTGCCGGATCAATGGCTGAGCTGGATTTTCTGCCCGCTTCTTTTAGGTTGAAGCTGGTTGCCGACACGGATATAGGACGTATTGACAGCCTCGTTGCCGAGATCGAGCAATATGATAGCGTTGATGAGGTGCGGTTCAATCAGCAGCTGCTACAGATGATGGAGAAGCGCTTCCGCAGCGTAGCTACAGTCGGCGGGGGGCTGGGAGTTATGATTTTGCTGGCGGCTCTTATTCTGGTATTTAATACTATCCGACTCACTATTTACGCCAAACGGGACCTGATAAAAGCGATGAAACTGGTTGGAGCCACAAACGGTTTCATCCGGCGTCCTTTTGTGATAGAAGGCATTCTGCAAGGACTGATTGCGGGTGCACTGTCTATTATTGTTATGTATGTCGGTTTCCAATTTGTGCTGCCGGAATACATTCCTCAGTTTGGGATATTAGACTGGCCCTTTGGCCGCTGGTACTATTTGTGTGGAGCGATGTTGCTGCTTTCTGTCTTAATGGGACTTTTGGGCAGCCAATGGGCAGCACGGCGCTTTATTAAGAAAACATCGATATCAGAGTAGCTAAGCGGGTTGAATTGTAATCCGGACCGATTAAATTTATTAGGCAGCACTAAACTCAGCAAGTTTCAAAAACTTGCTGAGTTTTTAGAAGAAAGGGTAGATGCCTGTGAGAAGCCGGGAACAAATACAACGGTCAGCAGTTTCTAATAATCCGGCAGCTGAATAAGTAAATTAATATTTGGTAACAGAGACCTAAAGATGCTATTTTAAGGGGCATAAAATTGATAATGCCAGCCGGCCGCTGGCATTTGTTATATATAGACTACATTAAACTATTTGAACTAAAGGCTGATTACCGTGGAAAAGAATTATTTATCACGTGAAGGATTTGAAAGATTAGAAGCAGAGCTAAAAGATCTCAAAGGCAGAGGACGCAAAGAAATTGCCGAGGAGATTGCTGAAGCCCGTTCTAAGGGCGACCTGAGCGAAAATGCCGAGTACGATGCAGCTAAAGAAGCTCAAGGCATGCTGGAGAAGCGCATCGCTGAACTGAAAAATGCTCTGGCCAATGCCCGCATCCTGGATGAGGAGGATGTCAATACTGACAAAGCGTATCTGCTTTCTACCGTTACCATTCACAATCATAATGTGGATAAAGAGGTTAAGTACACTTTGGTTTCCAAAGACGAAGCCAATTTTAAGGAAAATAAAATCTCGATTGAATCGCCCATTGGCAAGAGTATCTTAGGCTCCGAAATTGACGATATTGTCGAAGTGGAGGTTCCTGCGGGAACACTAAAATTGGAAATTAAAAATATCGAACGATAAATGAATATAGCAGTCATAGGCACCGGATATGTAGGGCTGGTCAGCGGGACCTGTTTTGCCGATTCGGGCAATAAGGTAAAGTGCGTAGATATTGATGAACAGAAAGTGCAACAGCTTCGCGACGGGCAGATTCCCATCTACGAGCCGGGGCTGAGAACCATCTTTACCCGCGGGCAGCGTGAAGGACGCCTGCAGTTTACAACCGATATGGCATCGGCCGTCACTGATGCGGATATCGTATTTTTGTGCCTGCCGACACCGCCGGGTGGCGATGGCCAGGCTGATCTGTCGGCCGTCATGAAAGTGGCCGGGCAGCTGGGCGGCATGCTCAATGATTATACCGTGATTGTCAATAAATCTACCGTGCCGGTCGGTACTGCTGACCGTGTCCATGCTGCGGTGGCCGAACATCTTAGTGAGGATCAGTTCGATATAGTTTCCAACCCCGAGTTTCTCCGCGAAGGAGCCGCTGTGGATGACTTTATGTACCCCGAGCGGGTAGTTATCGGGACCTCTTCCGATCGGGCAGCTGAAATAATGACAACTCTTTATGAGCCCTTCGTTCGCTCCGGGAATCCAATCATTGTGATGGATAGGCGCAGCTCAGAGCTCACAAAATACGCTGCTAATGCAATGCTGGCTACCAAAATTACCTTTATGAATGAAATTGCCAACGTCTGTGAGCGAGTGGGCGCTAATGTGGACAACATCCGACGCGGCATCGGTACTGACTCGCGTATCGGCCCGCGTTTTCTGTTTGCCGGCATTGGCTATGGCGGAAGCTGTTTCCCAAAAGACGTGCAGGCCATCCACTACACGGCCGGGCAGCACGGCTACGACTTTAAAATTCTGGACTCGGTGATGACCGTCAATGAAAAGCAGAAGGTCTCCATTGTGGAAAAGATGGAGGACTACTATGGCACCGATGACCTTTCCAGCAAGACCTTCGGCCTGTGGGGGCTTTCGTTTAAGCCCGAAACCGACGATATTCGCGAAGCACCGGCGCTGTATATTGCCGAAGCACTGGTTGATCGCGGGGCCAAACTGTTGGGTTACGACCCCGAAGCAATTGGTACTTTCCGAAAGGCAACATCCCAGAAAGTGCTTGATAATATGACCTTTGTTCATAATCAAAAAGAAGCCCTTGACGATGTTGATGCACTGGTGATTTGTACCGAGTGGAATGAATTTCGACGTCCGACCGTGGACCGTTTTCAGGATCATATGAAACAACCGATTATCTTTGACGGGCGTAATCTCTATGATCTGGAACGCGCCCGCAAGGCCGGCATCACCTACATCAGTGTGGGCCGGCCGGCCGTTGGTTGGGAGAAAGAGGTTGTCGTTAAGGATTAACGGTTGACGCGCAGTTTAACCGTCCAGGTGTTGAACCTTTAAGACCTTGGCCGGCATAAATGCATTTTTTAAAAGCTGGATTTCCGAGCGGAGATAGTGAATATTAAGCTAATATCAAATGAACAACAGCTAACGTGAGAATAGCCATGACTACAGCGGGCAGTATATTCCAATTCCTATTTAAGGTAGCTGTGAGGTGTCTTTAAATTTGAAAAATGAAGGGTAGGAAAATTACTTGATTATACGGCCATTGTCTGTGAAATAGCAGAAGAGCTCCCAATGAAAGAACATTATCTCCATGCTGATCAACGGAGCCCTGCGGACCGCTCTTCATATAGTTTCAGCATAACAACTTAAAATACTGCACTGTGTCAAAATCAAATAACAAAGACCATAAATCGCCTACCGTTCTCATCACCGGCGGAGCAGGCTTCCTCGGATCGCACCTGTGTGATCGGTATCTGGAAGAAGGATACGAGGTGATCTGCATGGATAACCTGATCACCGGAAGCAGCGAGAATATTGCTCATCTGATTGGCCGGGAAGATTTCACCTTTATCAAACATGATGTCACCAACTATATTCATGTGGGTGGTGAACTGGATTTGATTCTCCACTTTGCGTCACCCGCCTCGCCCATCGACTATCTGGAGATGCCCATCCAAACACTGAAAGTTGGCTCACTGGGCACCCATAAAGCGCTGGGACTGGCGAAGGCCAAAAATGCGCGCTTCCTACTGGCCTCTACCAGTGAGGTTTACGGCGATCCCCAAAAACATCCACAAAATGAAGGCTACTGGGGCAACGTTAATCCCATTGGCGATCGCGGGGTCTATGACGAAGCCAAACGCTTTGCCGAAGCTATGACGATGGCCTACCATCGCTACCACGGCGTTGACACGCGTATCGTGCGGATCTTTAACACCTATGGAGCACGTATGCGCCTGTACGACGGGCGCGCGCTTCCAACTTTTATGCGTCAGGCACTCAACGGGAATCCCCTGACTGTTTATGGCGATGGTTCACAGACACGCTCATTCACCTATGTTGACGACTTGGTGGAAGGCATTTGGAGGCTTTCAACGAGCAACTACATCGATCCGGTAAATATTGGAAATCCGCAGGAAATAAGTATCCTGGAATTTGCCCGGGAAATTATTCGCCTGACGGAAACTGACAGTGAAATTACCTTTGAAGAACTGCCCAAAGACGACCCGCAAGTACGGCAGCCGGATATCAGTCGCGCAGAGGAAGTCTTGGATTGGCATCCGTCTTTTGACCGAAAAGAGGGACTGACCCGAACGCTTGCTTACTTTGAACAGAAGATACTGAGTTGATCCCGGCTTCATGGCTCGCCT
>DATGUX010000138.1:0-2459 GCA_035300985.1 Fodinibius sp. | reverse complement strand
AAGCGGAGCTGTATTTCATACCGCAGGAATACTTCTTTTTAGCGCTTTAAACTCATCTGACCATATCCCCATCTTTCTGTATTGGCGGCTGGAGGAGGATGCGCAGCACAACTATTTGACGCAGAGCGTCTGGTTGCTTGGTTCCACCGCGGAGCGTTGGAACGAGATAAAAAAGATTAGCTGCCTACATCGACCGCTCTTTAAAGTGCGTATGGCCCTTCACATCGAGCTTGCTGATGCCGTGATCGATCGTTGCCAGTCCAAAGCGATTGTTCAGATAGTCCATTGCCCGGTACATTCGCCGGATCTTGGGATTTTCCCGAAAGAACAGCTCAGTTTGCGTAGTCATATTGAGTTCGGTAGTACCCAGGATAATAGCCCGGAACTGTTTGCCCCGATCTTTATAATAGCAGAGCATGGGAAGCACTTTCTGCAGGCAGTTACGCAGCACGTAGGCATCCAGATTCGTCAGGCCCGGCGCGCGGAAGGTAAAAGAAAATCCCTCTTTCTGCTGTCCCTGAAAACGGACGTTGCCAAAGTATTTGTCAGACTTTTTGCCGTAGCCGCGCAGGCGGTAACAAACCTGCTTGGTGGCCTTGGCAAATTCCCCCGCCACCTTCCACGGATCATCGGTCCATGTTGAAAAGGTGTGCCCATAAGAGACCCGTTCGGGAATATACTCGGTATCATCGCTGACAATAGCACGATCCTTGCCGGCTACCGTTTTCCAGAGCATCTTCCCAAAATACTGGCCAAACAACTTTTGGAAGAGGGGATAGCCCCGCTCAATGGCTTCTCCAATGGTAGTGACGCCCCGGTCCTTTATCTTGGCATATCGCCGCCGGCCAACGCCCCAGACCTCATCCACCGGCATAGGCCAGATCTTATTTTGAATCTCCTTTTCTTCCGTGAGAACGGTGAGCCCGTTGGGCTTCTCCAGATCGGAGGCCAGCTTTGCGTAGGTTTTGGAGGTGGAGATACCCACGCTGCAATAAAGCTTCGTTTCCTGATAGATACTTTCCTTGATGCCCCAGGCAAATTCCACCAGCTGTTTATAAGTTGCATCTTTTTTCCAGGTAATATCCAGGAAGAATTCATCCATGCTGTAGGCTTCCATATCGGGAGAAAACATTTCCAGGGTATCTTTAATACGTTTGCTGAAGGCGCGGTATTTTTCATAATCTACCTGCTTAAAGATGATATGAGGGCAGCACTTATAGGCCTCCAGCGCGCTCATGCCGGTCGTTACGCCCCACGCCCGGGCTTCATAGGAACTTGTAGCTACAATGCCCTTGACCGTCCCGTCAGGCTTGCGCCATCCGCCGACGGCCACCGGCATGCCGTAGAGATTATAGCAAAGCTGTTCCACTTGCGCATAGAAAGCGTTCATATCCACATGGACATACAGCCGCGGACGATTACCCGGATGCTGCATATCGGCTGCTATGGTTTGATATCGGGTAATGTTGTGAACATTTTTGTTGAGCTGATATGGGCCCGGTTCCGGCATGGCCGGGCGTTCATTTTGTTCACGAAGAGACATATAGCAAAGGAGCAAGTTATTAAAATATATTTGTACGTTCGTACAAGTTATGGTATAATAAGCTACTGGACAATCAAAATGTTTATCTATTTAGACTACCGGGTTTGATCAAATAAATGCCTGCTGCAACTCAAAAAGATACCAGAAAGGAGCCCGAACCGCTCATTGTGATTACCACAGTAGCTTCTTTTGCCGATAAGGAGCGGGGCATTACGCACCGGCTGCAGCCGATACGCATCATGCGCCGGTCGGGGCAGGTTCACCGGGTACAAAAGGTGCGCAAGTGGCATGAAGAGCCGGTAGGCCACGGCCACAAACAGATCCATATTACACTGCAAACCGAAGATGATCGGTATTTGGATATCGTCTTTGACACCCGCAAGGTGGGCTGGTATCTGGTATATGAGGAGGCCGGGATGCTGCTGGATTAACGGTAAGGGGAACGGAAAATGCCGTGCTCGTTAATGTGCCCCGCATATTTGCCCAGGATACGCACCTCCTCGGCTTCATCAGGCTCAATAATGATATCGTCAAATTCGGGATTGGCAGGAATAAGCCGAAGTTTTTTTCCTTCTTTCTGAACCTTTTTGAGGGTGGTTTCGCCATCATATAAAATAGCTCCAACCTCTCCGCTGCGCAGCTCCGACTTAGACAGCAGCACATAATCTCCGTCGGTTATATTCAGCCCTTTCATGCTCATGCCGTTGACGCGCAGAGCAAAAATATTTTTCATATTCGGAAACAGATGCGCCAGCGTCACTTCTCCCAGATCCGTTTCGATGGCCTCCTGCATAGCACCGGCCGTTATTTCGCCCAGGACGGGAATAGAAGAGGAGGCTTTGTTGCCGCCCGGCCAAACATCAGCGGGAGAACAAAAGATATAGTTTTCGGTACCGTCTTTTTTGAGATAGCCCTT
>DATGUX010000137.1:0-3800 GCA_035300985.1 Fodinibius sp. | reverse complement strand
GAAATGCTCTCTCCATCCTTGAGCGCCCTTCCTCAATTTCGGGGTGAAATTGAATAGCGGCCTCTTTCCGGGTTGACTTCACAACTTGCACGGCTTTGCCTATCCTGCGATCTATTCCTTTCTTATCATTGGCCTGACTCTCAGCCATGGACAGACCGGCAACCCGACCCTGAGCTGCAGCCACCTTTGCGCTTTCAATACCGGTAATATTACCCGCCACATACAATCCGTCAACGGGTGTTTCCATCTGTTCATTGTGAACCGGTACATGCCCGCCCAGCTCTTCCATATGGCGAAAAGGACATCCTATCACGGCCGCCAGCTCTGTAAGCGGATACAGGCCGCCGGCAATGCACACAAAGTCAACGTCCACGGTACGTTCACTGCCCGCTACCGGTTTGCCACCGGCCGTAATATCACTGATGGTGACGGACTCCACCCGATCACTGCCATTTATTTTTGTTACGGCTCTGCGGATCTGAACCGGCAGCCCCCACACTTTCATACCGCTTTTGGGATAGAATCTTACAGCCAGGCGGCGCACCCAGGAGGCCTGTGCAAACCAGCCTCCCAAACGGAGGAAGCGCGAGGGCGCCATATGAGCTATCCGCGCCAGCTTATTCATCACTTTTGCGGGATCACCCTGGTCTTTGGTTACCGCATTTTTAACCGGCAATGTCATACTGTGCAGTTCCGTACCGGCTAATGTCAGTTCCCGTGCAATGGCGGAGGACAAAACGTTGATCCCCACTACAATGCCTTTGGTACCGACACGAACACGGTGAACATTCGTCATTACTTGTGCTGCTCCTATAGACATGACCCCCGGGAGCGTCCATCCCGGAATAGGCGCGGCGGTCTCCGTTGCCCCCGTTGCAAGCAGCAGTTTTTCCGTCTTAACTATTCCATCATTTGTATGTACGTTAAATCCACCGTCAATTTTCTCAATATGATGGACGGAAATTCCGCAGCGGATTTCGGCTCCGTGCTCTTCGGCCTCTTCAAAAAGTTTTCCGGCCTCCTTAATCCCATTCCACCATTCTCCACTGGGTTCCTGGTGGAGCTGTCCCAAAAGTCTTCCGCCCGGCTTTGGGAATTCATCGAGCACAAGCACATTTAATCCCCACGTGCGGCAGGCAATGGCTGCCGAGAGTCCGGCGGGCCCGGCGCCAACGATGATTACGTTATGCATCCAACTCCCCCTCTTCGCCCGTTTCCTGTTGTTTGGCAAATTCCGCATAAGTTCGAGGCATATCTTCTTCCTCTCGTTCCGAAGAGTTCAGCGGGTCCGGCATCACCTTTCCGCTTTCAACAACCATGCCTTCGCTGATTTCAGTCATGCAGGCGCGAGTGCCGGTTTTTCCATCTACCGTTACGCGGCATTCAAAGCAGTGGCCGATGTTACAGTAGATGCCTTTGGGTCTCCCGCTCTTTTCATGTACCCGAAGCTGCCGGATACCTTGTGCAAGCAGGGCCGATGCAATGGTATCTCCTTTATGTCCTTTGTAAAGATTGCCGTCAAAAGTAAAAGAAATTTCTTCCTGCTTATCCAAATCACCCAGTATGGGATGATGTTGTATTCGTCTGTCATTCATAATCTGCGCCACCTCCCAATACATTCAGGGAGGTCGGTCTTACAGGAGGCTGAACCTTCAACGGGATATCATTCCCCAGCTCCTCCCCCGTAACCTCTTCCAGTACGGCATTTACCCCCGGACGGCATACGCGTCCGCCGCAATAGCCCATACCCGCTCTCGTACGCAGCTTGACTTCTCGTGCGGAACATTTATAGGTATCGAAGGTTTCTTGAATATCTTTCAAAGTCACCTCCTCACATCTGCAAACAATCATATTTTTTATCTATTTTCTACTTCTTTGACGATTGCGCACAAATTATAAAACTGTTTTCATTTTTTAAAATATATTACCATACTGTGCCTCGCAGTTGAGTGTTATAAAACAATACTCATACTGCTAATCCGGTAAAGACAGAAAGGCTTTTACAACCCTCAAAATTATAAAATAAGCTGCTTAGCCTATTGCTATAAGGTAATACATTTATTGGTTAGAACGTTAAATACATCATGGAAATGTTTCATAGGCTGTAGAAGCTATAATGGAAATGAATAGACTTAATAACATATGAGAATGACAACAAAGCATGCCGAATTGGCTATCATTGGGGGCGGAATTATGGGATGTGCCATCGCTTATTATGCCTCCAAAGCGGGTATTGATTGCCTGCTGATAGAAAAAAAGGAGATCGCAAGCGGCACCTCCTCCCGATGTGACGGCAATATTACCATTGTGGACAAAGATCCGGGATTTGACAGCAAGATGTCGCTGGTCAGCCAGGAACTGACGGAAGAGTTGAAAGAGGATCTGAATCTGCCTTTTGAATACCGGGCGCTGGGCAGCATACTCGTGTGCGAAAATGAGGCGGAAATGGAAGCGGCTGAAGACTGGGTTAAAATACAAAGCGAAGCGGGGTTGAACTTTAACCTGCTCAGCCGGTCGGATATCCGTCAGGAGTCGCCCTATTTTGCCGAGGATATCCCCGGCGGACTCGAATGCGAGACCGACTCCCTGATCAATCCCTATTTGTTCTGTTATTCCCTCATCGACCGAGCCAAAGAGTACGGCCTCCGGCTCCATACTCAGACCGAAGTTACCGGCATTAGCCAAAAAGACGAAGGCTTTACCGTTGAAACTTCCGATGGAACCTTTGCCGCGCCTAAAGTGGTCAATGCGGCGGGCGTATGGGCCCCATTTATTGGCGAAATGGTAGGTATGGATATACCAATCAGACCCAGAAAAGGACATATAATTGTCGGAGCAAGACAACAGCCGGTTGTCATGCGCAATGTCATGGAATTTGGCTACCTGATGAATAAATTCCAGCGGGAACGGATTGCGGATCCGGAAACACTGGAGCACGGCGTGGCGCTGGTGCTGGAGCCCACGGAAAGCCAGAATTTTCTTCTGGGCAGCAGCCGCCAGTTTGTTGGTTACGATGACAAGGTGGATATCAACGTCATCAGAACGATAGCCAGACGAACCCAACGGTTTTTCCCCACGATGAATAATTTCAACATCATCCGCACCTACACAGGCTTCAGGCCCTGGACGGCCGACCACCTGCCCATCGTATCCCGCGTAGAAAGTGTGCCCGGCTTCTATATTGCGGCCGGACATGAAGGAGATGGCATCAGCCTGGCAACCGTTACCGGCAAACTGATTGAGCAGTTAGTCCGCGAAGAGGAGACCGTCATCCCGATTGAGCAACTGCGGTATGACCGCTTTGAAGCCGTATCCCGGTCAACCGGATAACACTCATAGAAATATCACTTTAGGGCTAATATAGGGTATATCTCAATGATGCCTGCTATTTTATTTAAAGCATCGGTACTCCAAGTCCCCTTTAGGGGATTTAGGGGGCTATTGCTCCGAAGCTTCGGGGTTGTTTAAATGATTTTAGCGCAGGTGAAGCGAACGACAGCATGCCAAAGCATCTCCCCGAATATTGAAACCAGTGCCTTAAGGACATATTCTCTCTAACCCCGCGCCGGCTTATTCGTGGTGTCCATTCCGCCAGCTTCCATCCGCCCTATCCTTCTGTATAGACTGGAGACATGGTTTACACTTTTTTAATTGGAATTATAATTTGGATTAAAGCACGAGGAGCAGTCCTATATTATCAACTCCCGGATTCAGGTTACTGAACAGGCCAAAGCCATTGCTGATATGTCCATATTGCAACCTGATGTGCTCACTTATCCTAAAGGAAAGTTTCAAAGAAA
>DATGUX010000136.1:0-2802 GCA_035300985.1 Fodinibius sp. | reverse complement strand
GCCCAGGCTCAGTATGATGATGAGGCCATCAAGAACACCATCGGCATTGGTCCCCGGCTGGGTTACTATAAGGCGGATGATGCCGATGAGGGCAGCTTCTACGGCGGCGCGCAGATTCGCGCTCGTCTGGGCAGAATTATTGGCATTGAGGGAGCTGTTGATTACCGAACGGCTCAGAAATATAATTTAGGAGATTATTCTGCTAAAGTCCGTCAGGTTCCCGTCACGGTCTCAGCACTGCTATTTCTGCCGGTAAGCAAACACTTTCAGCCCTATGGCGTAGCCGGTTTAGGTGCTTATTACGATATCATTGATTTTGATAGTGACGCTGAAGAAATACCCGGTATTGAAGATGACCACAGCGTTGATTTCGGCTATCATCTTGGCGCAGGACTGGAAATTCCTATCAGCGGGAATATGGCCCTTAATGCTGATTATCGATATATCTTCTTAGATCCGGGCAGCGACGCTTTTGGCGATGTTGAGGATGCCGATCTTAGTGGAAATACGTTTACAGTAGGACTCATGTTTTATATGTAAGTTAAACCATAAACCAGAATTCTTAAGAGGTAAAACTATTATGGATAAATTAGAGATTAAAGGAAACTGGAACCAACTAAAAGGCAAATTAAAACAAGAATATGGCGATCTTACGGATGACGATTTACAATATTCGGAAGGCCAGGAAGATGAACTGATTGGCCGGCTGCAGGAAAAACTCGGAAAAACCCGGGACGAAGTAGTTAAGAAAATTAAAAGCCTGTAGCCCGCTGATTTTCTGTTTAAAGGTCCATTCCAGCAAGGGAATGGACCTTTTTTTTATGGGCGGAATGCAATATTTTAATGAGCGGTGACTTCAAATAGTACTTGTTTCTTTGCTGAAAGCTTTACAATTTCAAACGCATTAATTTAAAACAGGTCTAAATAGTAAGTAGCTGCTGTGTTATCCACCGTTATGCCCGAAATTAAGCTTCCTGAAGTAGAGTTAAATATCTACACGCCCAGAGACTGGGTGGAAGTGCCCGTCACTGAAAACTACATTTGCACTAAAGGAGCCAGTTCCAATTTTGTGCGCCACGTCACCTTTGACATCTCAGGAACGGATCTCGTAGACTGCGTAAGAGTAGGGCAGTCGATCGGTATTTTACCGCCCGGTGAAAATAAGAGGGGACGGCCCCATAAACTACGCCTGTACTCTGTGTCATCGCCTACTGAAGGAGAAGGCGGTAAGCCTCATCTGATTTCTACAACGGTAAAGCGTACCATTGAGGAGCTTGATAATAATGATCTGTTTCTGGGGGTGTGCTCCAACTATTTGGCCAACCTGCAGCCGGGTGATAAGGTGAAGATGACCGGGCCCAGCGGCCGGCGGTTCTTGCTCCCCGAAAATGCAGATAATTTTAATTATGTATTCTTTGCCACGGGTACGGGTATTGCCCCATACCGCGGCATGATTATGGAGCTGTTAAAATCCGGCATCACGAACGATATTGTGCTGGTCTTCGGATGCCCGTATCGCACCGATCTGCTCTATGCTGATTACTTTGAGCCTCTGGATGAGAAGCATCCCAACTTCCACTACTTGCCGTATATTTCACGTGAGGCCCGTCGTGCTGATGGCAGCAAAAAATATGTGCAGACCTGCCTGTGGGACGCCCGCGAGCTTCTTGATCCTATTTTAGAAAAGGATAATACGCTTATGTATATCTGTGGTCTAAAAGGGATGGAGGCCGGTATCTATCGGGCACTTGGCCGTAAGGGTTTGAATGGTTATCTGGATATTCGTGATCCTGCTGCCCAGAAAACTCCGGATGAGTGGAATGAGAAGGATCTTAAACGCTACGTCAAACCCTCAACCCGTACCTTCGTAGAAGTGTACTGATATCCATCATTCGAAATCCGCCATTCGGAATTCAGTATCCAACAACCAACATCCAAACTGTCACTCCGGAATAACCTATTCTCTGTCATCTTGATCTACAACGATTACATTCGGGAGTATAAGTTCCGGAGTTCTAACTTTTGGCGCCGGCCGGAAGGCTTTGTTCATTCGTACCGCGGCAAAAGCAGCCGCAGCACGAGTTCATGCATGAATTGCTGAAGTAGTTATGGAAAGGGTTGGCTGGAGCAAAAAAGCATTTCGCTCTACATGTCCCCGGCATCACGACCACTGCCCATCCGCGATCTGCCATCCGCCATCAAACATCCAGCATCCAACTTCTAATTTCTAATTTCCAATTTCTAACCTCCAGCCTGCTTCGCCTCAATAGTCGTAATTCCACCCGAAATAATATATTTCATAGCATCTGCAGAATCCAGGTTAACGGGCCGGACGGCATCAGCCTGCACAAAATAAAGGTTGCCCGAAAAATTGTATGAATGCGGGCAGTAAACCGCTACCATTCCTGAAATACCTAAATGCGCCAGCTCTTCTTCCGTTACAAAGCCCATCCGTTTTAGTCCGGTGTCACCAAAGTCCACCAGTACCGGCTGATTAAATCGCTTTTTATCCCCCACAAAAGCTTCGGTGAGATCCTTCAGCGCCGTATAGATAATTTTTATAATGGGCACACGCTTAAGCAACTGCTCAAAATAGGTGACAAGCGGCCGCGTAAAGGTTAGAGAAAAAATGTATCCTATGATCGAAATCCCCAGAAAAACAGTTAACCCGGATTATTCATAAAAAAACTCATATTTGGGGTGCTAAAGTATTATTTTTGCAGTAGTTAGAAGCCAAAATATTACCCTTAAAACACACCCAAATATGAGTGAGAAAACTACCGCTTTTTATCGAAAAAATAC
>DATGUX010000135.1:0-3037 GCA_035300985.1 Fodinibius sp. | reverse complement strand
AATTAGGTACTTCGAAATCTCTGTTTTGCTGGTATATTATGTGCGGGCGGAAACTGACATCCAGAAAGTCGGAGGTGATATGAAAGCCGCCCTGGAATTCCAGGTTCAGACCTCTTCCGTACCATGCAGCGCCATTATTTTCGCCATAAGGGAGTTTACTGTTGACCGTACCTTTTAGGACCGGTTCGTAAAATCCCAGATTAAAGTCTTCGGAAAGCGAAATATTTGGCGACGAAGAGGGGCGAGCCCACCAAGAGTCTGATGATCCGAAGTTATCCAATGTCTTTTGATAACTTTCGTTGCTGACCGGTCGATTCATAAATGATATTTCAGCCGTAGAATCGGAAAGCAATTGCAGCAAACGGAATTGAGTATCATAAAAGCCGCCTACGGGAACCGTTTGTGCCTTCGCGTACTGCGGACTGAGAAGTATGCCGGTCGCAAGCAATACAACAAGTATTCCGACCTTTGTATTAACGGTATTTAATAAGGAATAAATCAAAATATGCGCTTTTAAAATTTATAAATACATGTAATTGTCATATCACACTTGTACAGAACTGCTCATGGTTTAGAACAGATAACGGGCCGATAATTGAAGCTGCATATTCAGCTTGTCATGTTTTCCTGTAGAGTCGAAATCAATATTGGGATCCCCGTAATCGTATCGGCCGTAATTATAGTTTTTATTCCAGATAAGCTTGGCTCCCAGCAGTACCGGGCCGGTATCATAAAAACCTTCCAAACCGATATTCAAATTGATGCGGTGATTATAAATATCGCCTACCGGCGGATTGGGCCTTTGCAGATCATTCCATTCGTAATGGAAGAAATCATTTTCGGCCACGCGCTGCACAAAGAGTCCGAGCATGCCTTTGTTCAGATATCCTTCTATGCCGAGGTATTGGCTTGCCGAGCCCGGTCCAATAGTTGCACCAAGTACTTGTCCCCGATTGGTATGTCCTTGTCTAATTCGGCTATGACGATAATAATAGGTTTGCCTGCGTACTTCATCAGTTCGGTTGGGAACAAGCGAAGTAACTTCACCTTTAATCTTAAAGAAATCCAGCCAATTGTTTGTTTCTACAATCTTTTGGAATCCCAGGGTAAAAGCACGGTTGTGATCAGGTTCCATGAGTAAATCACGTGCATTATAAAAGCCATCTTCCCAGAAATACTCGCCATAAACCTCAGCGTTGCTTTTTGGAAAGACAAATCGAAAGAAGAATGAAGCAAGTTGATTTTGATCATCAGATACTCCCTTTTGAGCTTCGCCATAGAAAGGGATTGTGAGGCCAAAGTCTTTGAAAGTTAAACCACCATCAGGTAGGTATTTGTGGGAAAACCGAATAAAGCCGAGGGTTAAATTTGGGGCAAAACCAGGTGAGAAGGCTATATTAAGTCCACTTGTAAATCGGCGTCGGTCCGTCTTCTTCGTGGTTTCGTAATATTTAGAATCCTCTGGTTCGGCCCAAATTAGCCTGAATTCAAAATTACCAATTCCCAGGGGTAACATAATGGGAGTACGGGTTCCAAGAAAGAGATGCTTTAAACCGGCAGCATTATTACTAAGTATCAGCGCATTTTCGATGCCCGGCCCCCACCAGAGCGGGTCGGTTCCTGCACCCGCTTCAATGCTTTTATAATGAATACGTACTGAGGAATTTCCCCAGTCAAAATCGGTATAAGAATCAGGGCCAAAGCGATAGGGCATATCAATGCTGGAAAAGATAGCTTGATATTTTGGATTGCCATCGCTATCAGTGGGGATAAAGCGAGGCTTAGGGAAATCACGGTTTTGAGTATAGATTAACTGGGGCCGAAAGCTGAGGGTAACATAATCAGAGGTCAAGTAAAAACCGCCTTGAAACTCGGTATTCAATCCCTTACCGTACCAGGCCGCGCCGTTATTGCCTCCATAGGGGAGTGCAGTATTGTAAGTATTAGTCAACACCGGCTGATAAATACCCGCTTTGAAAAAGTTTAAGAGGTCCGTCTCAGGTCCCGACAGTGATTGTGCCCACCAGGCATCCGAAGTTGAAGCCATTTCTTTAGTGAGTGCCTGATAGGTTGACTTCCATATCGGTCGACTCGTCAGTGAGCTTTGAATGGTGGAGTCGGAGAGAAGCTGAAGGGTTCGGTATTGACTATCTTTGATGTCACCGACGGGAATTACCTGGGCATATAAAGCATGCAACGGGTAGAAACAGGTAAGCGTGACAATTAGAAACGGGATTTTGACCGATAATAAGAAACTCTGTCGTAGATTTTTAATGGATTCCAATGGCTTTCTGCTCGATGATAATTAAATAACTAAGGTAAAAGTTTGCGACCAAAATAACTAAAATTATGGAATAGCAATACTAAGTAAGAAGTTAGATAGTATTGATTGTCTTTTGTCATTCTAATTGAAGTTTTTAAGATGGATACGGATACTTGCTTAAATCTGTAATGGGTAGAGAACCTTACGGAACCCGCCGGATATTTGTAGGGTCGGGATCATCCGGCGAGTTGCTATTGACGCTGTCGATCCGGCTGACCTTCCATAGAAATAATGATTCTGCAGAGGGTATCTCAAAAAAGCCATAAGTAAGCTGAATCCTTGCTTGTAAATGTCATTCGTTAGATATTTAATCAAAGAATTCCCCGAGGCTTGCCTCGTGGTAAAACAAGGAAAGTTTGAAAACCTCAGATTTTCATTAAGATAAAAAAAGAACTTATTCCTGTTGAATACCTCGGGGCTCTGGCCCGAGAATTGTTTATTATGAGAGATATGTCTTATATCAAGTGAATCTATTTGTGGCTACATCATTTTCGGAAGGCATTATTTAGAAAGTTAATCCGGATGCGCAAATCGCCGTTACGTTATGTAAGAAGCTTCACTTAACTTAATTGCCATTTTAAGGATTAGAAAGCATTCCCAATCAATAATATATTTGTTTTGGAAAGGCAATAAAACTGCAATAAATTCAAGCTAATTTCTTCTCCTCCGCTTTATAATCCATGATAGACCATATCAAAAAGAAATACCTTTCTC
>DATGUX010000134.1:0-3500 GCA_035300985.1 Fodinibius sp. | reverse complement strand
GGTACACGAACCGGCGGACGCAGCAACCTGACGTCAGCCGTTCCGGTGGATGTGATTTCAGTAGAAGAGCTTAATATTCAGGCCCCGCAAGTTGATGTTAACCAACTGCTGACCTATGTGGCTCCATCTTTTCAGTCAAATAGACAGTCAGCGGCCGATGAGGCCTCCCACATAGCACCGGCCTCACTCCGTGGCATGGGACCTGATCAGTTGCTGGTGCTCATTAACGGCAAGCGCCGGCATCCAAGCTCTATTATAAATCTGATAGGCGGAAAACGGGGGACTGTTGGAACGGACCTTTCGGTCATTCCTACAGCAGCTATCGACCGGATTGAAATATTACGCGATGGAGCGGCCGCACAATACGGCTCAGATGCCATTGCGGGCGTAATTAATATCATTCTCAAAAAAGATAGCGATAAGCTAACCGCCAGCGTCACGGGCGGAGTTTACAAAGAGGGCGACGGAGAAACTACGAAAGCCGATCTCAATTACGGCTTTGATATCGGCGAAGATGGATATCTGAATATTACCGGCTCTTTTCTGAATCGGGAAACAACTAACCGCACCGGTGCACATGATCTGCACATATATACACCCGGCTTTGCCTATCCTTTGGATGATAATCCGGAGCAAGCCCGAGAAGAGGATAATGCAATAATTCGGGATAACGGAAAGACGAGAGATGATTTTAAATTCCATATTGGTGATGCGGGCATTCAAATGGCGGCCGCCTTTTTCAACGCAGCTGTTCCCGTTGATGAGCAGGGTACGGAAGTTTATGCCTTTGGTGGATTAAGTAACAAACAGGGAACGGGCTATCCGTTTCGGCGGCTGCCCGTAGATGGCGGCAACGTGAGGGCCATTTATCCGGATGGCTTTCAGCCGGTGACAAAATCGTCGATCACCGATAAATCACTGACATTAGGTATTCGGGGCAAGCTGGAGGGTTGGAATATTGATTTTAGTAATACATACGGCAGTAACGGCTTTGACTTTCGCCTTAACAACAGCGTGAATGCCAGTCTCGGGGCTGCCTCGCCCACGGAATTTGATGTTGGAGGCTTCTTTTTTAGTCAAAATGTGACGGGATTAACTCTTTCAAAGTTTTTTGATGAGGCTCTTTCCGGAATCAATGTAGCGCTGGGATCAGAATTTCGCGTCGATAATTACAGTATTTATGCGGGAGAGGAAGCCTCATGGCGTAATTATGGAATCGTCGACAGGGTAAACCCAGATGGTTATATGGTCTCAGTGGATACCCTGGGTAAGCCGGGCGGATCGCAGGGCTATCCCGGCTTTCGCCCTTCGGATGAGATTGAGGCCGACCGTACCAATATAGCCGCCTTCGCGGATGTAGAGATTAATCTAACGCCTCAGCTGCTGGTTGCAGCAGCCGGCCGGTTTGAACGCTACAGTGACTTTGGAAATACCTTAAACGGAAAGCTGGCCGCCCGATATCTGTTTGGCGATTACTTAACGCTTCGAGGCGCGGTCAATACCGGTTTTCGGGCGCCCTCTCTGCATCAGGTGTACTATAATAAGGTATCCAGTGATTTTAATGACCAGAACCAGCTGGTGAAAGTTGGTACTTTCAACAATAACAGCCGTCCGGCTGATTTGCTGGGCATTCCCGATCTCAAAGAAGAGACTTCCACCAATTACAGCCTGGGCTTTACGCTTCACCCTACCCGTAACCTAAGTCTGACGGCTGATCTTTATCAAATTGATGTAAAAGACCGCATTATTTTGACCAGCAACTTCAATGTAAACGACTTGCCGTCTGATATTGCAGTCAAGCTGCAGGATTATGATGTGAAGGCCGCCAATTTCTTTACGAATGCCATTGATACGCGAACGCGGGGAGTGGATTTGGTTGCAACTTACAATCAGCCCTTTGAGAACGGAAGCCAGCTGAATATTTCGGTAGGTGCTAATTTAAATGAAGTAAACATTCAGGGAGCCATTGAAACTTCGCCGCAGCTACAGGACCAGGCAGATCTGTATTTGCAACCCTGGGATCGTCTGGAACTCGAAAAAGGAGATCCACAATCCAAAGTGACGGCTACCGTTCAGTACGATATCGGTGGCCTGTCGGCTATGGTGCGCGGCGTACGATTTGGAGAAGTCAGCATGAATACCGGTGGCGAATTCGGACAGGCCCAGACCTACAGCGCAAAATTTGTAACGGATGTCAGCCTGAGCTATGAAATCCTTGATGGTGTGGATCTGACGGCCGGAGCCAATAATCTATTTGATGTTTATCCGGATAAGCACCTGTATGAAAACGGTTACTATGATGTTTTTCAGTATCCGCCGGCTCAGCAGGGCTTTAACGGGGCTTACTATTTTACCAAGCTGACTTTTCGGTATTAACCCACCGGCAAGGTTGAGCTAATACTACTGCTATTCTTATGATGTTGTATGGATGACTCAAATTCCGGCACTAAAAGATCAGTTGGGTTACTAACGGCCATCTCCATAGCGGTAGCAAATATGGTGGGCACCGGTGTTTTTACCAGCTTGGGCTATCAGGTGGTAGATATCAAATCGATATTTGTCCTTATTATGCTCTGGATTGTCGGCGGAGTCGTTGCCCTGTGCGGTGCGCTGTCTTATGGCGAGCTGGGGGCCGCCCTGCCGCGTTCCGGCGGAGAATATCATCTGTTGTCAGAAATCTATCATCCTTCGCTTGGCTTCCTTTCAGGCTGGATTTCACTGACGGCCGGCTTTGCAGCACCCACTGCCATTGCCGCTATAGCACTGGGTGAATATACACACGCGGTATTTCCGGCGGTACCGGTAACGCATGTTGGAGCCGCCGCGGTGGTATTAATAACGGCCGTACACGGCACGAGTATTCGCTGGGGCAACTTTCTGCAAAATATATCCACGGCCATTAAAGTAGGAGTGGTTGTTTTATTCATTGTGTTGGGCTTTTGGGCTGCGGACGTGCAGCCCATCAGCATTGTGCCGCAAGCATCAGATTGGCAGCTTTTAGTGAGTCCCTTTTTTGCGGTAGCCCTGGTCTATGTCTCTTATGCCTATACGGGCTGGAATGCAGCGGTGTATATTGTGGGGGAGATAAAAAAGCCGCAAAAAAATCTTCCGAAGGCCCTATTTATTGCTACGGTGTTAGTTACCGTATTATATGCCCTGCTTAATTACGTATTTCTCCGTCTGGTTCCCATTCACGAACTGGTGGGGAAGGTTGAAGTTGGCTTTATAGCAGCTGAACATATGCTTGGCCCGGCAGCGGCTGATGTATTATCGATCCTGATTGCGGTTTTAATGATTTCCACTATTAGCGCGATGGTTTTCATTGGCGGACGAATTTCGCAGGTGATGGGTGAGGATTACCATGTGCTTGGTAAGCTGGCAAAGCGAAACAAAAACTATATTCCCGTCAATGCACTTCTGTTTCAAACTGTCATAACGCTGCTCTTTCTCTATACTTCTACTTTTGAGCAGGTGATGGTCTATGCTACCTTTCTGTTGAT